>NZ_JACSNE010000038.1:0-19797 GCF_018619035.1 Exiguobacterium sp. s168
ACGATACCGGGGTTTTCGCTTTTTTTCTATGTTCGATTTAAAATCCGATGGATTTTATGTGTCAACCACACCTTATGGTGATGAGCCAATTTTTTGAATAAAAGGAGAGGAAATCATGGATCCATACGAACGCCTAGGAATATCGCGTACCTCATCGATGAAAGAACTGGAACAAGCATACTCGGAAAAGCTTGAAGCACATCCGGAGGACTCCGAAGAACGGACGGAAATCGAGCGAGCGTACGTCGTCATAAAATACGAAAAGAAACAAAAGAACAAACGAAATAAACGAACGATTGGGATTGGAGCGCTCGTTCTGTTGCTCGCTGCAGGAGGCGGAACGTATTTCTTTTTAAATCAGGAAAAGACGCCTCAGGCGGTCGAACAGAAGAATCAGGACGCTTCGTTCGTCATTGGGGAAGAAGAGAAGGCAAGTCAGGAAAAATCAGAATCGACGGATACAACGAAAAAAACAGATTCGGAGGAACTGTCTAATCAGGATTATAAGGACGTCCAAGATATTTCAATGCTCTTTTTCCGGGAACTTGAAGATGCTTTGACAGAACGAAGTGTCAAAGGACTGTCCGTCAGTACAGACACATATAACCAGAACTTCCAAAAGAGTTTGGATGATTTAGTCACAGGTGGCTATATCTTTGACGGTGTACTGACGGTCAATGATATTCCTCAAAATGATATGACGATCAAAGGAGATAAGGCGACAGTCAAAGCGACGGTCGACTATTCCTCCCGGTCCTATCAGCCGTATCTGCACGAACGCCCCGAGGGTAGCACGATCGTCTGGGAACTAAGTCTTGTAAAGTCAGGTCAAGACTGGCTCGTCGATCAGCGGAAGTCGCTCTCGGATTCAGCGACAGGTAGAGGCATGGAAGTTCGAGAATCGGTTAAAGAAGATATCGTTGATACAGTGTATCAACATGCCAAAGAGTGGGAGCAGGCGTATATCGATAAAGATACGTCGGCGTTCACATTGTTTACATCATCTGCATACTTGAATAAGCAACAAGGCTACTACGCTAGCATGGACAAAAGGGGCGTCTATTGGGAAGGGTACTTGGACGAAGTCGAATATTCACCAGCATCTATCACTGTCAGTGAAGTCGCGACCAATCTGACCGCGACGGTCGAAGCACTTTGTTATTATGATGGAGATTATTTAAAAGAAGAAGACGGTTCACTTGCTGAAGAAAACCCAGGAAAAGACGTACCTTTCAAGTATTATTTGAAGTACAACCTGGATGACGAGCGCTGGTATATCACCGACTCGGAAGAACTGAAAACTTTCAGTCAAAACGATACGACGACATATTAATTGTAAGGAGGAGTTCAAATGAAAAAAGTAGTTATAGCAACAGCACTTGGTCTCATCATCAGTACACTACCAGTAGCAAGTGATTCGGTAGCAGCACTCAGTAAGACGGAAAAAACGATCGTTGATCGTCAACTCGCGGCGTTAAAGAAAAGTAAACTATCAGGTGGTTATAAACCGGTCGATGTCCGGTCTGTCTATCTACTAGGTGGCAAGTATCCTGAGACATTTACGTTGTATGAACGATTCAACTCGAACACATATATGAATGATGTCATCGGTAAAGCTCAGAAGTATGACGCGAAGAAGAAAAAATGGACAACGATCTATACGTATACAGATCGAGATACAGACTATTATGATGTCCGGGCGAAAGGAAAACTACTCGATACGAAAAAAGAACAGCTTGTCATCGGACCATCTGGTGGAAGCGGGGGTTACATCGTGCCGATCCTGATTGGTTCAACGGATGGTAAGATGATCAAAAAGATGTTCGAATCAAAAGAAGCATACCCGTTCGGTCGGGCGCTAATTAAAGATAAAAAACTCTATGTCGGTTCGATGACGATCGTTCATGATGTCTACTCCTACAACGGAAAGACACTGAAGCATCGAGTCGGTACAGGAGCGGATGACCGGATTGTTGCCGGGAAGGTCTCTAACTATATGACGCTCGATTATTATGGCGGTAGCACGCATCTGACGAGTGGCAAAACGATGACACTCAAAAAAGGGCAACGTTTCGGAATCGTTCGTAAATCGACGAAGGATACGAATCCATACGTCTATCGGGCATTTTCTTCAGGAGAAGGAAAGTTACAACTCGACGGATATGGATTTAAAGCGATTAAGACTGGCGTTGAAAAATGGCACTTCGAACCAGACGCATATAGTGATGCTATTACGATGAAGTTTACAGTGAAATAAGTACGAGCCAGTTCCTAGTTGTTGTAGGAACTGGCTTTTTTCGTTGTTCCTCTTATTATGGGATTGCAAACGATTTCATGATACGCTAGGGGACAGAAAAACCTGCCTAGAAAGAAGGAATTCCTATGCATATTCTTGTCATCGATGATGAGGCGAGCATCCGGCATCTCGTCAAACTGCAACTCGAGCTTGATGGTCAGACGGTCGAGACGGCAGCCGATGGAGCAGCAGCACTCGCCTTGCAGGCAACACAGACCTTTGATTTGATCGTCCTCGATTTGATGCTACCGGATACGACCGGTTTCGATTTGATTCCAAAACTTCGACAGACGACGCCTGACTTACCGATCTTGATGCTGACAGCACGTGATCAGATGAACGATAAGATCATCGGGCTGCAGCTCGGAGCGGATGACTATATGACCAAACCGTTTAACGGAACGGAGCTCGTCTTGCGTGTCAAAAATCTATTGAAACGCACGAAGACGGTCGCGCCACCCGTACCTGTTGCAAGTGATCCATTCTTATCCGTTGATCCCGAAGAACGAGTCATTCGGCTCGACGGTCAACCATTGCCATTGACGTACCGGGAGTATGCATTGCTCGCACTTTTCCTAACGCATCCGAAACGGGTCTTTGAGCGAGATGAACTGCTCGAACAAGTTTGGGGCTTTGACTTCTCCGGTCAGACCCGCGCCGTCGATATCATGGTCCAGCGCTTACGGAAAAAACTCGGAGCACAAGGCGAACGGATCAAGACGATTTACGGTGTTGGCTACAAGTGGGTCGACGCATGAAGCTACGCCAGGTCATCACGGAAAACTTCGTCTTGCTCCTCGTTCCGGCATTGCTCGTCCTCTTCTTGATTCTCTATGCCTTCATCCAATCGAACCTATACGAGAACGCCGTCGAGTCCGTCCAAAAACTGAGTCGGGAAGCGGAGCTCTACACGATGAACTACCTCGCAAGTGAAGAAACGGACTCGCTCGCCGATACGGCAGTCCCAATCGCTTCATACTTAGCAGACCGGTTTGACGCGCGTGTCCAACTGTTCGGACCAAATGCGGAACTTCTTGCTGATTCCGAACGCGATCAATTGCCGCTCCTCGCGGGAGACATCGATCAAGCGTTAAAAGGGAAGTCGAGTTATCTCTTTCTGAAAGAAACCGATGTTCCGGTGCTGTTCTTCTCTAGTCCGCTGTATGGCAAAACGGACGTTATCGGCTCGGTCCGTTTTCTTATTGATCTGCGGACGGAAGCCGAATTGCTACGGCAATTCACCTATGTTTTCACCGGCGTCTTTCTGATGTTGATCGTAATTGCTGTTTGGACAGCGCGTCGGATGGCAAAGACGTTGATTGGGCCGATTGATGATTTACGGAGTGTCTCGCACGCCTTGACGAAAGGACACTATGCGCATGCGTTACCGGCGTATCCATATGAGGAATTGAACAGACTTGCGGCAGACTTCTCGACGCTTGCTGACGCAATTCAGCACAACATCGGACAGCTCGAACAACAACGAAGCGACCAACAGACGTTCATCGATCACATCACTCATGAACTCCGAACACCGATGACGGCCATCATGGGCTATGTCGAGTTGATTCCGAAACTACCGCCAGACGAAGCGGCACATTGTTATCACTACATCGAAGTCGAGAGCCAGCGCTTGTTACGACTCGTCTCGCATAATCTCGAACAGGCGAAACAACAACGCAACGAACGCCACGTGACGTCGACGATGTTCGCGCTCGATGCCTTGCTCGCCGATGCCTTATTCATCATGCAATTGCGTCTTGATGGACAAGGAATTGAAGTTGAACAGGATGTTCCGTCGATCTACGTGCTCGGGCAACCGGACCAGACGAAACAAATCTTGTTGAATCTTCTAGAGAATGCCGTCAAATACAGTGACGCGATGACGGTAACGTTTTCGACCGTCAGTACGGATACGACTCTTCAACTCATCATGACGGATGACGGGATTGGCGTTGATCCAGCGGTGCTTGCCGAATGGGAGGACGAGCAACATAGTCTGACGACGGCGAGTGGGAATGGACTCGGTCTACCGCTCTGTCGGCGTCTGATGCAGGAACAAGGTGGCGATTTTGCACTTGAAAGCGATGTAAGCGGAACACGTATCACATTGACCTTCCGATTAGCGAACCAGACATGATGTAATCGCTTACAAATGATACATTTACGAAACAATTCGACCGGATTTACGAAACAATTGCCCCGTAATCTAAGAATCAAGCAAGGAGAGGAATCATGAAAGCATCGACCATCGCTTATCTCTTCCTGATGGGTATCTTGTTTGCCCTCGGTCTTCTTTTGCTTCAGCAGACGGTCTTCGGACGCTTACACGTCCTCGATGGACCGAAACGACTGAATGCTTCCGATGACTCACTCCCGACCGAGTTGACGTTACGTCACCGGGCATGGGGGGAGCAGACGGTAGAAGACGGAACGGAAGCCCAGCACATCACGACGCTATTGAAGCAAATGAAGACGGTGACAAACGGGACCTGTCCGGCGGGAACGGCGACATTTAACGGGACGCTCCGTTTCTTAAACGGAACGACGTGGACGTTCTCCCTCGGGGAAACCATGACACTGAATGGACAATGTGTCGCAAAACGTCCTAGCACCCAAACGACGTCACTGAAAGCACGATTCTTAAACGCCTATCACGAACCGGAACAGCTCGCGCGTCAGTTCGCCGAGGTGGAAGTCGTGGCAGTGTATGCAGCAGGACGGTCGCGTACCTTAACCGCACGCGAGCGAGAAGACGTCAAGCGTCGCCTGGAGCAAGCAGAGCCGATGACGGACTATGAAGAAGTCGGTCAGGCACTCGATGCCAGTCAGGGACAGCCGCGCATTCTCAAGCTTCAGCGGTTCAAGAATGAGCAGAACACGCGTGCCACCTTAATGAATATTGCCGTTTATGAGACATTGTTCAGCGTCCAGTACATGGATGATGACAATGGAAACACCTTCTATTTAAAAGGACAACTCCTGCCGATCGGGAAGGAGGCGAATCGATGAGAAAAGGAATGCTCTTCTTGCTGAGTATCATTTGTCTCATGAGTATTTGGATCGTCCGCAACAATGAACAGACGAAGCAAGGGACAGCCGCGCGGGAAACCGTTCCGCATTTGACGGCGTATGTTTCCGCAAAGGAAGATATCGGGCGTGCCTTACTGTCATCGTATTGCGAACAAGCAGGTTGTACGTATGAGTTCGTCCGCCTGTCGACGGAAGAACTCGTCCGGCGCGTGACGAAGGAAGCGGATCATCCGCGCGCCGACGTCATTATCGGCGGAACGTGGGACGCTCACCAGACGCTCAAGCAACGGGGATTATCGACACCGTTCCCGAGCGACATGGATCAAGCGGAACTGCAGGATCCGGATCGCTACTGGATTGGCTATGAAGTCGAACGCCTCGCGATTGTCATCAATACCGATGTCTGGAATGACCGATTCGGGGCAGCACCGTATCCGAAGACGCTCGCTGACTTGACGGCGAAGCGGTATCAGGACGAGTTGATTTTGCCAGATCCAAACCATTCCGGTACCGGTGCGACGATCCTGCAAGCGGTCTTTGACGGATACGGGACGAAAGCGGAAAATGTCTTACGCGAGCTAATCGAGCGAACGCGACTATTCACGGCGAACGGCTTTGCGCCGACGTCGTACGTCGCCAGTGGGGAAGCGATGCTTGGGGTCAATTTCATCGGGGATCAACAATCACTGCGCGAAAAGTATTATCCGGTCAAAAGCATCCCACTCGATACGTACTCGATCAACGCGATTTCAAAGCTGAAAGGACGGACGCAACAGAAACAGGCGAATGCCTTCATGCGTTTCGTACTCTCGGCGGACGGTCAGGCGATTCTGCGGAAAGTCTCGTTTGGCACACCGACCTATGCGATCGCGAAGACGCAACCGATCCAGCAAAACGTCGGTCAGGATATCGTCGCCGATTACCGGGACTATCTCCGGCGATTCAATCAGCTCCAGGACAAATGATGCGAAGACTCTGATTCAGGATAGGGGAAATGGAAGATGGGCTTCTTCAGCATCAAAAAATTGCCGAATGCCGGCATACCAATCGAAGTACAACGGAAACAATGGTTACAGCAATTCTTAAAGGCCTTCTTAGTCGTCTTCTTCTCATATATGGCGATGTATCTCATCCGAAACAACTTCAAGGCAGCGCAACCGCTCTTGAAGGAAGAACTGGGCTTTACGACGACGGAACTCGGATATATCGGCTTCGCTTTCTCGATTACATACGGAATCGGGAAAACATTGCTCGGTTATTTCGTCGACGGGAAAAATACGAAACGCGTCATCTCGTTTTTGTTAATTCTCTCTTCTTTGATCGTCACCGCGATGGGACTCTTGATGAGTGCCGGCGGAAGTCCGGTCGGTCTCTTGATGGTTTTATGGGGACTCAGTGGGTTCTTCCAATCGGTCGGGGGACCATCGTCGTATTCGACGATCGCTCGCTGGACACCGTTTGAAAAACGTGGGCGTTACCTCGGCTTCTGGAATGTCTCGCACAACATCGGTGGAGCGATTGCCGGTGGTCTCGCACTGTGGGGAGCGAACGTCTTCTTCAACGGAAGTGTCGTCGGGATGTTCATCTTCCCAGCTGCGATCGCGCTCGTCATCGGAATCGTCGGTCTGTTCATCGGGAAGGATGATCCGGAGGAACTCGGGTGGAATCGGAGTGAAGAAATCTTCGAGGAACCGATCGAACCGGAAAACATTGCTGCTGAAAGTATGACGAAATGGCAAATCTTCAAAACGTACGTCATCTCGAACCCCTGGATCTGGACGCTCTGTATCGCGAACGTCTTCGTTTACATCGTCCGAATCGGGATTGATAACTGGGCGCCGCTCTATGTCACGGAACACTTACACTTCAGTACGGAAAGTGCTGTCAATACGATCTTCTTCTTTGAGATCGGCGCATTATGCGGCAGTATGATTTGGGGTTACGTGTCCGATTTACTGAAAGGACGGCGGGCGCTCGTCGCAGCGATCTGTCTCTTACTGACGGCCGTCGCGGTCCTCGGTTATCGTTACGGGACGAGTGAACTTATGATTTACGCGTCACTATTTGCACTCGGTGCGCTCATCTACGGACCACAGCTCTTGATCGGTGTCTCGGTCATCAGCTTCGCACCAAAACAAGCGACGACGGTCACGAACGGGATGGTCGGTACGTTCGGTTACTTGTTCGGTGATTCAATCGCAAAAGTCGGTCTAGCGAAAATCGCTGATCCGGAAACGAACGGTCTAACAATTGGTTCGGTTACGTTACACGGCTGGAGTGATACATTTGTCATCTTCAATGCGGCGTTACTGTTCGGTTTGATCGCCCTCGCGATCGTTGCCGTCGTCGAGGAGAAAAAGATTCGTCGCCTCGGACTGCTAGAGCGTCAAGCGGATAAGTTGAGTTCTTAACAAGCACGAGCACCTTCGCCTAATTTAGGAGAGGGTGCTCTTTTAATGAGACAAATAAGCAAACAGAAAACCTTCTTCCAGTTTAACGTGACGAATCGAGCGGTAACGGGCATGACGAAAAGGAAAATAGAAGGAAAAATCGACGGTCAGAAGTCGGTTTTCATAACGCAGATAAGGTGGACGAATGAGATAGGTTTCATTAAAGGATTCGGTATCGTGAGGACAAACATCAAAGACTTCGAATGTGATGGTGCGTTTATCGACTGCCCGTAATTGGAGCGTTAATTCAACTGGTAAGTCACGCTCTAGACCATAACGTGTCAACGGTACAGCGGCTTGAAGGTGAAGGTGTGTCGGGCGAATCGTAACGCAGATATCTGTCAGCTCTGGAATTTCCTTTGTCAGCACACTTGCAAGGTTGTATTCATCAATACTTGCTGCAAGCGCAAAACGACGAAAGGTCTCAATTATATGGCGCCCCAATTTCATGAAGTAAACTCCTCTCTTATGCTTGTTAACTGTAGTATAAACAATGATAAACCTAATTATTCCATATTATTTTTTATTAAAGTAAATTAATTCCTATAAATTAGAGCTTCTTTTTAAAACAATATGATTCATGCATGTTTTTGCGTCGTTCAGGGAACGATTAACCATGTCGATCTGTCGTATTTTTCGAAAGGAGTTTTTTGATGCCTTACTTATCTGGATTTCCATCATCTTATTGGAAACAAAGTGCCCCTGCTACTTCTTATCCCGCTTTGAATCAAGATGCTAAGCATGATGTCGTCGTCATTGGGGCTGGTATTGCTGGACTTGTCACGGCAATGCAATTGACGGAACGAGGATATGATGTCGCCGTAATCGAAGCAGGTGACGTTGCTGCCGGCACGACGGGTTATACGACGGCTAAAGTTTCCTCACAGCACGGTTTGATCTATGACACGCTGATTCGCACCGTCGGCGAGGAGTCAGCGCGACTGTATTATGAAGCGAACGAGGAAGCCATCATATTTTTACGTCATCAGGTAGAACGACTCGACATAGCTTGTGAACTTGAAATGCAGGACGCGTATCTCTACGCTTCGACATCAAAAGAGCAAGCGATGGAACGAGAAGTAAAAGCCTATGAACGATTGGGATTGAACGGTGGAGAAGCGACGCAAGAAGTTCGGGATAAGTTGCCGTACGATGTCAAACGTGCTGTCGTCTTGCGCGATCAAGCGCAGTTCCATCCCGTAAAATATCTTCAAGGACTCGCCCGACAAATCGTCCACCAAGGGGGTGCCTTATACGAACGGACACGTGCCGTATCGCTCGAATCGAACCGGACGCCGACAGTCATCCTAGAGAACGGTCACCGGATTGAGGCGAAGAAGGTCGTCATCGCGACCCATTTTCCATTTCATGACTTCAAGGGGTTATACTTCTCAAAACTCGAAGTCCATCGCTCGTATATCGTGTCGGGTCAGGTCGATGAGACGTTTCCAGACGGGATGTTCATGAGTGCCGATCAACCGAGTCGTTCTCTGCGTCACACGCGAACAGAAGATGGTCGCCTGCTTGGTCTCTTCGGCGGTGAGAATCATCTATCTGGTCACGAGACAGAGACGATGCAGCGGTATCAGCATCTTGCGGATTTTGCAAAGCATGAATTTCACGTCGAATCGTTCGGACAGTTCTGGTCAGCACAAGACTTGATCACGCTCGACAAAATCCCCTACATCGGACAGATGACGCCAAATGATCCGAACGTGTTCGTCGCGACCGGTTTTGCGAAGTGGGGGATGACGAATGGTATCGCGGCCGGACTGTTACTCAGCGACTTATTGACGGGAACACCAAACCGTTTTCGGCATCTGTTCGATCCGAATCGTTCGAAGCTAAAAACAAAGGATGCGACGCAGTTCGTCAAGAACAATGCGGACGTCGCGATCGAACTGGTCAAAGGAAAGCTGACGAAAGCGCGTCGCAGTGCCGACGAGTTACAACCGGACGAAGGTGGACTCGTCACCCATCACGGCAAGACGGTCGGTGGTTACCGGGATTCGGAAGGGAACCTTCATCTCGTCTCGACGACCTGTACCCATATGGGATGCGATACGAAATGGAATGAGGCGGAACGATCATGGGATTGTCCGTGTCATGGTTCACGATTCGGTCCGACAGGAGAGGTGCTAGAAGGACCAGCCGTCAACCCACTCAAATCGATCGAGTAAGCAGAGACGCTTGTCTCTGCTTTTTTAATTTTAAAAATAAACCGTGGACGATTTATGATATGTGATATAATTACCTGGTAACAAAAATATTTTAGCGCTAAACAATTAGAGTGCCGCTTTTGAATCGTGTTGTAGAGGCACCGTCACGACCACCGCTCACTGGTTTCATACTTTAGTTTCACTATTTTACTTAGCGTCGTGAACGCTGAAACAACCCGAGGAGGAAGCACCACTATGAGTAAAGAAAAGATTGCCCAGCTGCGCAAACATGTATCGCCGTTTGAGAAGGCGGACATCAAAGCCAGCGTCCGGCAGATGATCAACACGATCCTGCCATTTCTCGTCCTATGGTTTCTGGCATATGAGGCCCTGAAACTATCTGTGTTTCTCGCGATCCCGTTGGCGATCCTCGCTGCAGGATTCGTCGTCCGGATGTTCATCATCTTCCATGATTGTACCCATGGTTCATTCTTTAAAAATAAGAAGGCGAACGCCATCGTCGGAACGATCACTGGGATTTTGACGTTATTCCCGTATGAGAAATGGAAACGGGAGCACTCGATCCACCACGCATCAAGTGGGAATCTCGATAAGCGCGGTGTCGGTGACATCTGGGTCATGACGATTGAGGAGTATATCGAAGCATCACGCTTTACACGTCTCAAGTATCGTCTGTACCGGAACCCACTCGTCATGTTTGGTCTTGGACCGCTCTTATTGATTCTCGTCTCGAGCCGCTTCAACCGGAAGGATGCGCGCAAAAAAGAACGAATCAACACACATGTCATCAATGCGTCGCTTATCGTCCTGTACGGTATTTTGATCTACTTCATTGGTTGGCAAGCCTTCTTGATCATCCAAGGAACGACGATGTTCACAGCAGGCGTACTTGGAATCTGGTTATTCTACGTTCAACACACGTTCGAAGACTCGTACTTCGAGGATGAAAGTGAATGGGATTACGTTAAGGCGGCAATCGAAGGTAGTTCGTATTACGAGTTGCCGAAGGTGTTGCAATGGGTGACAGGAAACATCGGCTTCCACCACGTCCACCATCTCAGCCCACGTGTTCCGAACTATCATCTCGAAAAAGCACACGTCTCGACACCTCCGCTTCAGAAGGCGACGAAGATTGGTTTATTCTCGAGTCTGAAGTCGCTTCGCTATAAACTATACGATGCGAAGAATAGAACGTTTGTGACGTTCCATGACATCAAACACCTCTTACGCGAACCAAAGACGTCATCGTTGTAAGCTTTTCACCTCATCCATATGGATGGGGTGTTTTTGTTGTATCAGTTGTAAAAGAGGGAATGAAAAGTAAATGAGAGCAGTGTATGTCCGTCTTTTGGCGTATGTTCACGATAAGCATCCATGGTAGGATGTACAAAGAGAAAGGAGCGTGCATGATGCGCCGTATACCCATTGCTGCTTATGTAGGAGGAGCCATCTTACTTTCCTTATTCGTCTTCAGTTCGATGACCTATCAGCAACAATCCCTGATTCCATTTTTGACACAACATATGCCGCTCGACTGGGTCTATGCGTTTTCATTCGTGTCGTTCCATTATGAAGTTCCGATCAGCGTCGCGTCACTCGGACCTGCAGCCTTCCTTGAATTCTTCATTCGGAAAGGCATGCATGCCAGTCTGTTCTTCGTCCTCGGGGTCAGTCTCGTTCATTTTTTGCGCGGTCGAGGGTACGCAGCGTTACCAGCTGCTTTCTTTGCCTTCACGACAGCGATGACAATCGGTGTGTTGGATGAGTTCCATCAATTGTTGACGGGCGGACGAACACCACTCGTCGGTGATGTATTGATCGATGGAAGTGGTGCATTGATTGGCATCGTATTGTACACAGCGATTCGTCTTTACTTAAAAGCTGATCGAATCGTACGGGAGCAAGAACAAAAGCATGCATGAAAATAACCCATCGTCTCAATCATCATGACTGAGGCGATGGGTTATTTTAGCGATTAGAACCGTTGTACCCACTCGATTTTGTACTGAGTGCGTCCGTATTCTCTTCTTAACATGTTGTCGGCTTTTTTTCGTGCTGTCGTATGATCGCCTGCTCGAACATTCAATCGATCCGTGTCGATGATCTCATCTCCGCGTAATACGTGATACTGGACGGTGTAGTCCTTTTTTGTTAAATTAAATAATCCCAAATTTATCACTCCCATATTCTTCTTCCTGTTAGTTATTATATGGGATTCCAGATTTTTCTTCAATATAAAAGAGTGACTATTGTCCCACCTGTCAATAAAAAGTTAGTGGTTCAAATAGCAGATTGCTTTATTGTTCGAATTGCGTATAAACGCTAAAAAATCAACAAAAAACGCTCTAAAATAGAATTTTAGAAATTTTATTACATATATAATGAATATTCAGGAAAAAAGTTACGATATCAAGATGTGTCTGAAAATATAATTTATCTGAATATTCTTTTGGTATGTCAGGAAAGGATTCCCTTGGAACTTTGATGGAATAACCGTTAAGATAAGAAGGAAGAGAAAACGATGAATTACGTGACAGATGAGGGAGATGACACATGGAGCAGGAGATGCATGAACGAATCGATCCCGCGCACCGGATCAGGCAAGCGGTGACCCGCAAAGAAACCGTCTACTTTAGTTTGTTGTTAGGCATCGCCATCGTGACGGTCGGTGCCATTATTGGATTAGTGTTTGAAACAGGGCAGGCCGGTATTTATGTGATGGTGGGTCTTGTGATCCTATTGTTGATACTCTGGCTACGACAGTGGCAACGAGTGTCCCGGATTCGAAGTGAAGGGGTTCGCTTGAGTGCCGAGCAGTTCCCAGAGTTATTCGAGCAAATCAGCATACATACAGAACAATTGCAGCTGTGGCGGATGCCAGAGATCTACTTTCAGAACGATGTGAAACGACCGCATGTCATCGGATTATTTCAAAAGTATTTGATCGTTCTTCCGACGTCATATTTGGAATTGACAGAGGTACGGCGATTCCAGTTACTGCTTGAACTTGCACGCATTAAACGAAATCATCAAGAAAAGCAGGTGTTGCTTTGGATCGGGAGCTGGGTTCCATTTTTACGTCCGGCTTACACGCGGGCATGCGAACGGACTCGTTATCAGATGGTTCTACCGCTTGTATCCAACCAGTGTGCCCGGCAAGCGATCTTTGAGGATATTCTCGGACCAACACTTCTTGCGACGACGGATATCGTTTCCTATACGGCGGAGAAGCGTCAGCAACGGACGTTTTCTGTCTTATTGTATGAGAAGCTACAGACCAATCTATCCATGCTGGAACGGCTTCGCTTGACGGGTGAACCGCTCGATCAACCCCGTCCTTTCCTACGTTATAGTCAAGGAATCATCATCACGCTTAGTGTTCTGACGGTCATGTTCTTCGTCAGTGCAGGGGCAGGGATCTTGCTGAACGAAGCGGGAACGCAAACGGCAGCCAGTAACGATACGGCGACGGCAAAAACGAACGATCAGAATTTAAATGAGACGGAATTGATGGCAGCGATTCAAAAAGGAAAGCTTGAAGATATCCATCGCTTGATTCCGGAAAGTGATATGACAGCAGTCGATGCAGATGGGGATACAGCACTGCATTATCTCGGTTACCGGAAGTCGAGTAAGGGGCTTGAATCGATCTTTAAGGAACTGCTAGAAGCAGGGAGTGATGTCGATGCCGTCAATGACTTTGGCGAGCGACCATTCATTACAGCTGTCTTCAGCAATAACGATGAACTCGTCGATCTGTATTTGAAACGAGGCGAGAAAATCAACCAACAAGATGACGATCAGTTCACGCCGCTTCATCATGCTGTCGAGGGTGAGGGGAAACAGACAGTCAAGCTATTGCTCGAGCGCGGTGCCGACCCGTCGATCAAAAATGCGGATGGCTTCACGCCGCTGATGATGGCACAGGAGTATGAACTCGATGAAATCATTGATCTGTTGAAACAGCACTCCGCGCAAACGTTATAAAACAACAACCGCAGGCTCTCTCGAATGGATCGAGAAGACCTGCGGTTGTTTGTTGTATTGAATTAGTTTGGTAATTTTGATGTGTCGACGATACGACCTTCGATGTTGTAATTGACTTCACCGAGTGATTTCGTGAAATCACGTAGGTTTTCCCAGTCAGAGAGACCGAGGTCCGTGACACGGCCTTCTTTATAAGCCGTTGCGAATGGTGTGAGACCATCGCCGCCTTTAGCTGTGAAGGCATTCGTTGCGAGAACATAAGTCTTCGCTGGATCAATAAGATCGTACGTGTCACCATTTTTGACTTCGATCTTCGTGACGCGCTCTCCAGCTGTTTTCGTGCTGTCGTATTCGAACTTCATACCCGAGACGTGGAGGAAACCACCGTTTTCTTTTGGCGCAACCCCAACACTGATTTCAAGAAGATTCTTGATTTCTTCACCGGTCATCTTCGCTGTCGCGAGCGTGTTACCGAATGGAAGCGTCGTTAAGACTTCACCGACAGTAAGTGGTCCGGCATCAATGGCAGCACGGATCCCTCCACCGTTTTGCATCGCGATGACTGTATCCTTATTGTATTCTTTCGCTTTTTTGAGCATACCATCCGTGATCAAGTTTCCGAGAGCCGTTTCACTGTTGCGGACACTGATTTCGCCGCGTGGGTTTGGAAGGGCATTAACGATATTCGCACCGACTTCTTCGTTTTTCAACTCAGCGATTTGATCTGCATATGGCTTAAGGATTTCAGCCGCACGCACATCTTCTTTTGCTGTAGAAACATCAATCAATGAACCGTTATACTCAGTCAATTTTCCTTTGTAGTCGAACGTCAAATCAAGATTTCCGAGGAAATCACCGTATTGGTAGGCTTGAGCGATGATTGTCGGTTCTGCTTTGCCTGGAACGACCGTCTCATCAACGACGACCGGTTTTTCAAGTTTCGTGTGCGAGTGACCGCCGACGATGACATCAATCCCGTCGACATTACGTGCAAGCAATTGATCGTTATCGATTGCTTCGTTGTCATCAAAACCGATGTGTGTCAACGCTACGATTTTATTGACGCCACGATCTTCAAGCTTTTTGACAGCAGCTTTAGCGCTAGCAATATAGTTTGCAAACGCAACCGTACCTGGGCTTGCGATATCTTTCGTCTCTTCTGTCGTCAGACCGAAGAAACCGATTTTTTGACCTTTGTATTCCTTAATGATGCCTTGATAAATCTTGCCGCGCTCCGGCCCTGCAGTGATTGTTTTCTTTTGTAGACCCTTGAACGACTTATTTTTGCTGAAATCGACGTTCGCCGTGATGAACGGGAATTTCGCCTTAGTGACGAAGTTCTTCAAGGCGATGTTATTGTCTGTATCCCCAAGATCGAACTCATGGTTACCGAACGTCATCATATCGTATTTCATATAGTTCATCAGTTCAAGATCCGCTTGACCGAGGAACTTGTTGAAGTAGAGTGTTCCAGAGAAGACATCACCTGCATCTAATAGAAGCGATGGTTTACCTTCTGCACGGTAAGCTGCGCGAAGTTCTTTGATGACTGTCGCACGTTTTGGTGTCTTATCGAGGTTCGCGTGCGTATCGTTCGTATGCATCAAACCGATCGAGAAGTCATCCGTGTTGACGTCGAGAACTGTGATTTTTGCTTTTAATGTAATTGTCTTTCCGAGGCGTGTATAACTTGCGACCGCATATTTCACACCCGCTTCGCTCGTATCGACCTTCGACCAACGGACTGGTTTGTCATGAATACGACCTGTAGCATAAAGAATACCTAATGTTTTTGGCAATTCTGGTTTTTGATCGACATAGATTGTTTGAGCTTCCACTTTTTCAATGATCTTTACAGCATAGTTCTGAATGTAGATTTTAATCTCAATCGGATTCTTTTTCTTACCGTATGTGCCTTTGACCGTTTGGTAACGGTTGAACGCATGGCGATCGTACGATTTCCATGTGATCTTCTCACCTTTATATGTAGCAGGGAGTTTGACCGGAGCACCTTTCGTGAAGACGAGTGACTTGAGTTTGACCGTTTTGACTTTGACATGCGTTGCAGCCGAAACTGTCGTTTGGGCAACCGGCACGATTGCCGATGTCGTCAGGGCGACAGCCACAGCTGCCGCGTAAAGCGGTTTTGATTTGTACATACGTAAAAATCCTCCTTCAAGAGTGGGGTATGAATGCAAGGTCGAGCTGCGATCGTTGACCTCTTCTTCTACTATAAAGGGTTTGGAAAGCTTCGTGGGATGAACCTTTTGTAAATAACGTAAATTCTTAGGTCCGACAACATGACAACCCACGGGAGTCGTTCGTTTGATAGGATTCAAATCCGAACGTTCGCTTTCTCGCTTAAATGATAGCGCTTTCATTATATCTTGTCTTGGATAAAAATGAAACGAAAGAATATGAACAATCGTTAAACATTTCCATTAAATGTCGATTTTTTAGTGGTCGAAAATTGCTAAATATTGTATGATATCAGTATACAAGCAGTTTGGATGAAAAGGGGCAACGCTGGATGAATGATACGATTCGAGGAGGCGTTCTTGTCGGCATTATTTGTGTGATTACGGTCCTCCTCGTATGGGGGCTTGCTTCGCCACCGACGACGATCGAATTTCCACATTTTAATCACGCATGAAGGAAGCAAACTAGGAGATGACCGGTGGTTACCCGCCGGTTTTTTCGTGTCTGAAAAACTACAGTTTGGTGTCGGTTCGTCCAATACATTGACACGCTTTTTCCCGATGGCTAGAATTGATTAAGTGTATATAGGAAGTATTGCTTCTATCATGCACGAGTAAACGAAGAAGGAGGCGAGTCAGAATCGACCGGGCATGGTCCCGTTCACGCGGAGGGAGCGTTCGTTTGAGCAATCGCGGACGGCATCCGTCTTTTTTGAGTGGAATCAACGAATATGAAAATAAAATACATGTATCATGAATCGGAAGGAACTTACACTTATGCTGAAAGAAATGAGAAGTATCATCCGGGAACAGGTCGATAATTTCCCCCTGATTCGCCGGTTGGCGCGATATGAAATCAAATCAGCGCATGCAGAGCAGCGCCTTGGCCTTTTATGGGAGCTCCTCAATCCGGGTCTCCAAATCTTCATCTACTGGTTCGTCTTCGGGGTCGGTCTGCGCGGAAATAAAGACGTCGATGGAAACATTCCATTCATCGTCTGGCTCCTTTGCGGGATCGTCGTCTGGTTCTTCATCAACGATGCCTTGCTTCGGGGTTCGAATTCGATCAACAGCCGTCTCGCGATGGTAACGAAGATGCGTTTCCCGATGAGTGCGATTCCATCGTATGTCATCTTGTCACGGATGTATCAACATTTCGCGATGCTTGCGATCGTCATCGTCGTCATCATTGCGAACGGTATTCCGATCACGTGGAAACTGCTTCAATTGCCGTATTATATGATTGCCACCTACATTTTCGTCTATGCCTTTTCGCTTTGTTTTTCAACGCTCGTCACACTCGTCAAGGACATCCAGCTCTTCTTGCAATCAATGATGCGGATGCTCTTTTATATGACACCGATCCTTTGGAACATCGAGCGGTTCCCGGACGTCTTGCATGGTGTCCTACGCTTGAATCCAGTCTACTACCTCGTCGAGGGATACCGGGCGAGCTTGCTCGGCGGACATTGGGTCTGGCAAGAATGGCCAACGGGTCTGTACTTCTGGAGTGTCACGCTCCTCTTATTCTCAGCCGGAACGTTCTTGCACATCAAGTTCCGTAAATCATTCACTGAGCTCGTTTAAGGGAAGGAAATCGCCATGTCTATGATTAAACTCGACCATGTCACGAAACGCTTCGACATGGTCACGACTACGAAAGAAAAATTCAAGCTCTTGTTCAAAAATCAAAGCAAGAGCGTTAAAACCTTTACAGCTTTACGCGATATCTCACTTGAGATCGGAAAAGGAGAAGTCGTCGGTCTCGTCGGAATCAACGGTTCGGGTAAATCGACGCTCTCGAATCTGATTTCAGGAATCATCTACGCGAACGAAGGAAACGTCGCGATCAACGGAGAAGTCGCAATCATCGCCGTGTCCCAAGGATTGAAGAACGTGCTGACAGGACGCGAGAACATTCGCTTGAAATGTCTCCTGCTTGGGATGGACGATGCGGAAATCGAACGTCGGATGCCTGGAATCATCGATTTCGCGGATATCGGTGACTTCATTGATCAGCCAATCAAGAAATACTCGAGTGGGATGAAGTCACGACTTGGTTTCGCAATCGCCGTCAATGTCGATGCCGACATCTTGATCGTCGATGAAGCATTATCGGTCGGTGACCAAACCTTCTATAACCGTTGTATCGATAAGATGAACGAATTCAAGGACGAAGGCAAGACGATCATCTTCGTCAGTCACTCGCTCTCACAAATCAAGAGTTTCTGTGAGCGTGTCGTCTGGCTCGAATACGGTCAAGTTCGACTCGACGGGACGACGAAGGATGTCTTACCGGAATATAAGAAGTTCCTCGCAGAATATAAGAAATGGTCAAAAGAGGAACAACACCAGTACCGTCGCGATCGCTTGAAGGAACAAGCAGCGAATGCGCGGTCCGGAAAAGAAAACGTTGATGCTGACGTCAACGTAAAACATCCTGGCTGGATTTTATCGGGTCTCGGATTACTCGCGATTGCGGCAGGTAGTTTGATGGTCATTGACGAGACACCGTCTTTGACGAATCTTAGTGACGCAATCATGAAGTTCTTCTAACGTTTTACCAGATGCCTCTGCGCATCTGGTTTTTTTGTACCTAAAGAGTAGGAATCCTGAAACGTAATGGAGAAAACTAGTAAATGAGAGAAGAAATATCGGAAGAGTATGCGAATTCATCAAAAAAAAACGGAGTCGAGGACTCCGTTTTCATCAGGTTTGTGAGCGATCCATATACGTTTTAACGTGTGGCGCTTCATATGTGGAGAAGCGTTCTAAGAGACGATCTGGATCCGACTCGACAATCAGCATCGCTCGGTGTTCGGGAATCAAGAATCCTTGACGTTCCATCGTGTCGAACAGGGCAATCAAGGGGTCATAGTACCCGTCAATGTTGAGTACACCGCACGGTTTTTCATGCAGACCGAGTTGGGCCCACGTGAAGACTTCGAAAAACTCTTCCATCGTTCCGGGTCCGCCAGGAAGAATAATGAAGCCATCGGCCAGCTCTGACATCTTTGCTTTCCGCTCGTGCATCGAGTGGACGAGGTGCAATTCAGTCAGTCCCGGGTGTGCTAATTCCTTTTCTTGTAGAAAGTGGGGAAGGACACCGATCGCTTGACCTTGAGCTGCAAGCGTAGCATCCGCAACAGCTCCCATCGTTCCAACGCGGGAACCACCGTATACGAGTCCGATGCCGTGAGCGGCGAGCGCTTGACCAAGCTTCTCAGCAGCCTCGCGAAAGACTGGGCTAGCACCATCTTTAGAACCACAAAATACTGCAAGTCTATTCATGAACAGAACCTCCTTTATTATTGTCACCATAGCATATTCGGTGATCGAACGGCAGAGGAGACCAGGAAGGAGATCGGTATGCGACCACGTACGATCGTTTGGCTCGTCCTAATTATCGCAGCAATCAATTTAGGACTTGGGATATGGATGCCGGATACGTCGACTCGGACGACAATTAGTTCAATACTACTAGGTGTGATTCTCATACTCGGTATATTTTATGTCATCGCGTTACGACAATCATCAAAATAAAGAGAGCTGGTTCGACTCGTGTGATATGCTCCCCAAAAAGTAGACAGTTGAAATAACAAAAACTGTCCACTTTTTGAAGGGAGCATTTTCTGTGTCTAAATCTAAGTTTT
>NZ_JACSNE010000039.1:0-19067 GCF_018619035.1 Exiguobacterium sp. s168
GGCTACCGAAACCTCGAACGATTCTTTTTGAGATTGCGCCTCGAGCTTGGTGGTTAAAATAGCAACCACGTGTTATGGTGATGAGCCAAGTTTTTGTTATTATAGTAATTGATTCCTCTAATTATACTTGTCTGATCATTAGGATCATCAAAATATGATTTGTACCATTTAATTTTGGCAGTTTCACTAAAGATTTGTACAGCACCTGCAGCAGTTTTCAATTGAGTAGTAGTAGTAAAGCCTGCAAATTTCCCTACATAACCATAATGCATATTCCCTAAATCTTCGCCTTTCATTGTGCGACCACCGAAAACGTATCTTTCGGTCGCTCCATAAGCATGCTTGTAATCCCATGGTCCTCTACTCTTTACTTTGCTAGCAAAAAAACGACCCGTTCCAACAGGAAAAGTTATATCTGCAATCTTATATTGATAAGCTCTTGCAGCATTTTTTAACATGATCGATGAAAATGAAGAAGTCACGTTCCCTCCCGGATTTACTACACCGTAAGCACTTACCGTTCCCTCAGCAGATTCTGCTTCTTCAGCTTTAACACTTGAATACGAACTTACTTTAATAGCTAACAAAGCTAAAGACGATATTAAAATACTTTTTTTCAATTTAAGCTCCCCTTTCATTGGTATATGCTATAGGATAAAATTATTAATAGAAATACTGTTTTTTACAAAAGGATTATATCTATTTTTAAATATTTGTAAGAGGAGGACAGAAATGAAAAAAAGTATTTTTACTTTATATCTAGCAACAATCTTGGTATTTTTCTTTATCTACAACTCATTTTTCAACAAGGATTTTCATTCATTCTTTTTAGACAATTTTTCAATAAACCCTGTTATGTTTTCAATCTTTCTAAGCGCATTTTTTGTTTTGCTTTCTTTAGTAGCAATGTTTAAAACAACTATAAAACAAAAAATTGGGCTTACAATTAATCTCCTAATTAATCTTACTTTTATGATTATTACTTTAATCATTACATTAATTGCATTACCATTCTCATAAAACATACTAATCTTTAATAAAAAACAGAGAACTTCATGCTTATTCAATTCAAAACACCGTGCTAAATACCTTTAATTGAACTGAAAACAGAATGGTAGTAACTCTCATAAAACCCTTTTTAAGGGTTTTCTTATGTTTAAAGATTTCGGTATACTGAATGAAAAAAAGAAGATCAATATTAATATCACTTACACAACGTGTTCCCTCGCCGTCCTATGTATGGTGGGGTGCACAAGATTCGATAGAAAAAGCGATACAAACAGGATGACGCTTTTACGTAAAAGACTGATAAGAAGAACGATTCCGATCACCAACTAGAAAAAATAGCTGGCGCTAGTAAAATCACGCCAAAAACTGATTCTGATCCCTCAACGGAATCAAAAACGAAGACTGTGAAGAATTCTTTCACAGGATATAAGAAAATTACGGGCGATGGCGGAGACCTGTCCGGTAGTCGTCAAACGAACGTCGTTGTCGACATCGGATTCGGTGACCGGAAGTACTGGGCGTTCACGAATGAATATGGTCAGCTGGTCCGTGTCATCGCGAAGAAAATCGTTCTCCAAAATGATGCGACAGAAGACGTCACGCGTGACGGACGATACTACTCTGATGAATCGAAGGTGCCTGGCGTCGAACGTCCGGATCTTGATGAAGGACATATCATCGCCGACTCGCTCGGGGGCGTCTCGAACGCCTATAACATCACTCCCCAGGATAGTACCTTGAACCGCCATGGTGACCAGGCGTACATGGAGGACGTCATCCGCAAGGCAGGTGGCGCGACGAACTTCGAGGCGCAAATCTCCTATCCGGATACATCTACGATGATTCCATCCGCGTATCAGTATACCTATACGGTCCGTGGAAACACTGTCGTCGACCGGTTCAAGAACGGCAATCCGGACGAGACGAATGCGGCACTCGGTCTGACGAAGAAGAGGGAGACTAAACAAGAAACGACAGCGAAGTCGACTCCAGGTACCACAAAGACCGAGGATGTCTCACGCGTCGATATTGATGGCAATGGTCAAGTGACGATCCAGGAAGCGAAGGACGAAGGCTTTGTGCGATGCCAATCACGGAGAAGCACTGGTTGTACCAATATATGTAGGACAATGACCATGACGGCATGGTCGGAGAATGAATCCTCCATCCAATCGAATAGGCGAAACATATTAGGGCAGTGACGAGATACTCGTCCCCGCCTTTTTTATCTCCCCGGAACAATGAAATTGATGAGGTATCGAAAAGTAGATTGAAAATGAAAGAAATGAGCACTACAATAAGAACGTAAGTTCCTATATAATATCGCTAAAGAATATACCGTTCTCCAAATTAATTTGTACTTTTCAAGATATTATGTAATTCAAAGATTTAATACCATCCACAATTGCCTAGGCTTTATATTTGTCTATCATCGGCATTGGTAAGGAAACTAGTGAATCTATAGTCTTGGAGATGAAGAAAGTATGATTAATAAAGAATTATCAAACAAGTTTCGCTCTAACATTAAAGAAATCCAAGAATCTCTCTCAAAAATTGCTGAGATTCAACTATATCAAATACGTGAAGCTACTAGAAGTATACAAAAATTTCTCGATCAAATAGACTTAGAACGTCTTGAACAGACTATTATTAATTCGTATGGCTATCTCGGTAAGCAAGCCGAGATAGCAGCAAAATATAATCTCTTTCTTAATATAAATATGCTCGATGACATGACAATACCTGAAATTCCAGATGTCTTAAATTCAAAGTGGATTATAAAATGGATGGAAATACACTATGATGAAAAAGTTACTGAATTGATATCAGATAATTCTTGTTTTGGAGACACGACGATTCTATTAAAACAATCATATAATGCCTATTTGAGAGAAGATTATGCTATAAGCTTTATAACTTTATACCCTGTAATCGATTCGTTCGTTTCACATTGGTACGGAAGTATTGATGGAGAGGTAAAGATTTCACCTAACAAGCATATCAAGTCACTAGAAAAAAAAGATAAAGATAATATAAAAAAAGCACATAAGAAAATCAGGGAAACTCTAAACTCAGGAGAGCGTAACGCTTTGGAACTTCTCTTTATTTCATACGCTTTACATGCATATGCGTTGATGAATAGTAATAAAGGACATTATGGCTTTAAAAGACACCATGCTTTACACGGGAGTTTGCAATACACAAGAATACAACGACAGGACTGTATAAAACTTTTCTTTTGTTTATATTCTTTATATTGTTCTCGCGATATACCGAAGAATAAATATATGAATTTTGATGAAAAGTGATTGAACTGCAGTAAACACGAGTGCCATGAAACAAATTGATGCATCAACCTAATCTTTTGAAGGATTTGACACGATGTCTATCGTATCCTATACTTAAGTTAATATATGAGCAGGCTGGATGATCCAGCCAACAACGGTCTCTTACCTTTTGGTGAGGGACCGTTTATCATATTAATACTATTTTAACTGAAATATACTTTGTCACTTCAAGGAGCCGAACTATGTCAAAACCCGAGAAGATTTTCACCTCAATTACTGATCAATTGAAGCTACTACAACAACGTGGTCTCATCATCGATGATCCCGTTTTCGCAGAAGAGGCACTCATTCGGACGAGCTATTATGAAATCATCAATGGGTATAAGGATCTTTTTATCGAAGTGGGTCAAAAAGAAGAGAAGTTCCTGTCCGGCACGACGTTTTCCGAACTCTATTACCTCTACGAATTCGATAATGCTTTACGCTTCGAGATGTTAGCTGCTACATTGAGTGCTGAGAACCTCCTTCGCTCCGTTATCGCCTACGTCTTAGCTGAAGAGCATGGGCATAAAAGAGATACATATCAGCAAAAACACAACTATAATCAAGGGAAAAAGATTACGCATGGCCGCTTTAAGGGATACTTTGAACGAGAGTTGTTGCTTCAATTTTTTGATGAAGTGTATCAATCTTCACATCAACCGATGAAATACTATCGCGAGAACTATCACGATCTTCCACCTTGGATTCTCGTCAAAGGGCTGAGCTTTGGCAACCTGCAATATTTATTCAAACTCATGCTCCCTTCCTCGAAGACGAAAATCATTGCGCGTGCAACCGGTTTGAATCCGGAGCTGATCACGGAACAGACAAAGCAAAGTTTTGCAGAAATATTTGATATACTCGTCGCCTATCGCAACTGGGCAGCACATGGAGGACGCGTGTATAATCACCGCGTCAAGAAAAGACTGACATTTAGTCCCGCACATGCTGCGTTCAATCTGTCTCGCTCCGCGTACCAAAAACATCGTTATGGTCAGAGCGATATTTTGAGCTTCATCATCGCGCTAACTCAGCTTCGCAATCGTACCATCACAGAACGATTCACTCAATCTATCACGAAAGAAATGGTAGACTATCTGATTCGTTTTCCTCAACATCAATCAAGTTTACTCGAACAAATGAACATCCCGACTTCACTTTTCCAAGAATTGCGACATCGCTCCTGACATACTAAATCGACAAAGTATTTCCATTTTGAAAAAGTCTCTTTTTCCTCCCTTTAATTAAATGTTGATCCCTTTTACGCTCTGTACCGGGATAAGAGCGTAGTGATGCCTCGTGCATCGATATCGAAGGCAATGGTCAGGTGACGGCGATGAACGGTCCGTTGATGCATCGTTTCGATGCCTTCGTCGAAAAGCTCAACTATGTGCAGGAAGAGGTTCATCTTGTCGAACGAAATCTCGACGTCGAGATCGTTCCAAGAAAATTATAAGCGTCCTGCTCTCGGAATGAAGAGAAACATCATGGTCATCTTCTTGCTAACCATAGTCAAAATGATAACCTAATTTAGATAAAAACAAAGAAAGATGTACCACATTTCGACATCGAAACGTATACATCTTTTCTTATGAATAACTTTCTCCTCACATTAATTCCATCTGTCCATCAAATCGATTCAAGTCTCGAGGGCGAATAGACTTGAAAAAATTTTGAATCGCACTCCGTTTCACGATATCGTGTTTTTTAATTTCATACGAAATCAATCTGGGTATGTTGACGGATCAATAGTTGTTCTTCGTCATTGTTAATGACACGTAGATCAGCATCTGTGATCACTTCACGGATATCCGCATCATAACTAAAAATCAATTCAGCACTAAGTAGGTGAGCTGCTGCAAGACTATAAATCTCTTCTAGATCAAATCGCTGGTATGTTTAACTGGACGCCCTTCTCGCATCTTCTTTTCGTCTAGTTATTCAAATACCACCCGCACTTCTTGCAAGTATACAAGATAGAAATCATACAGTGCATCAGTTTCAATTAATACTTCGGATTCCGGATTAAAAGAGACCATCTACCTTCCGCTATTAGTACGTCAACTTTTTCTCTCACTGAAGAAATCTATATTTCCTCTATTACTTCAACATGAATAAGGATACGTCCATATAAACGATTCAACCAATCAAAAACATCAGCTTGCCGAAAACTTGTTGCATGGATGATGATATTAAAAAACCCTCATTTCAATAAGTGTGAACTGAACCCTGAATGGTGGACACTTAATAAAAGACCCCATTCGGGGTTTTTTGTGTTTAAAGATATCGATATACTGTACCTATTCAATTTAGACGGGAGAACTATTCATGAACAGACGCACCTTCAATCCAGATCAAATCAGACAACTTGAAGCGAATCTTCACGTAGCCTCGGTATCAGATCGTACGATTCAAGACAAAGGAGAATTTAAGATTCACGCTGTACGTGAGCATTTAGCTGGAAAGCGACCGATACAAATCTTTGAGGAAAACGGCTTTGAACTGGACATGATCGGTAAGCAAACGACGAACGAAGCGTTAAAATGGTGGCGGAAGACATATCGCATTTATGGAGAAGAAGGACTCTTGAATGAGAGACGTGGAAAATCAAATCTTGGAGGTCGACCGAAAAAAGATGATTCCGTCGAACGACGACTTGCGAGAGCTGAAGCACGAATCAAGTAACTCACAGTGGAGAATGAATTACTAAAAAAGCTAGAAGCTCTCGAAAGAGAGGCGAAGTATCAAAAATAACAGCATCTGAACGCTATCAGGCAATCAATATTGTCTTACGAAAATAATCCTCGAGTCGGTTCGATCAGCAGGAGCCTGGTAAGGTATTCGTCACAGACATCACTTATCTCCGTATTGGATCTGGTCAAACTGTGTATCAAACACGCATCCGTGAGGTGGGAATGCTTCAATCCATGTGTCGCAAGGGAAACTGCCTGGATAATGCCTCGATGAGATCTGTTTCATGGTCGATGCTTACATTGAGTATTACAATAGCGAACGAAGACAATAGAAACTACAAAAGATGACTCCGGTACAATACCGAAGTCATCTCATCGCAGATTAACACGTTAAGGATGCTTTTATTAAACTATCTAAACTCTAGGGTTCAGTTCATAAACAGTGTACAATTCGAAGATGCTTTATGTTGTCTCATAAATTTAGATTATCCCAATTTGAAGTTCAATTTGAAATATTTTGTGTTTTAGTTCTGATGACAACAACTGAATTGTAAAATATCACAAATCTATTATTCTACTACAATAACTAAATGCATTTTTATCATGACTAACCATAACAATGGTTTTGCCTTCAGAATTCAATTTTTTTAATTGGTTTAAAATTAAATTGCTATTTTCTGTATCTAGGCTTCCTGTTGGCTCATCTGCTAGTATAATATCATTTTTACTAAGAATTAACCTTACAATTGCTACTCTCTGCTGTTCCCCACCTGATAACTGATAGATGGGTTTATCTAGAACATCTTTAAGTCCCAGTTTGTTTAGTTCCTGATTCATTATGGTTCTTCGTTCACTTTTGTCTTTATTATCAAAAATAATATTTAAATTCTCATAGACTGTGAAATCATCTATTAACGCAAAGTTTTGAAATAAATAACCGATATCTTTTTCAAGCACTTTTCTAGCGCTTTTTGAATTAATATTATTATATTTTTTCCCTTTTACAATAACGTCGCCTTCACAATTTTCAAGTAATCCTATTATGTTTAACAGTGTTGATTTTCCTGCTCCACTCTTTCCTGATATACCAAGAAATTCTCCCTTTTCAATTGATAGATTAAAATCATCGAAAATGTTTCGACCCTCAAATTCTTTAGTTATATTCTTTAGCTTTATTATCGTCATCTTAAATTCCTACCCTTACTCTATTCTCCCTTTAGAGCGAAAATAGCTTTATTATTGATGTATTTATTAATAAACAAAATAAATATCATTACTTCTACGAAGAAAAGAGCACTAAGTGTCCAATTGATTACGATAGCAATCAATAAAGTGATTACCCCATTTAGGAATAGGAAATTAATTATCAACGTTTTTGGTCTTTTACCTAGAAGGCGATTTACAGCAAATTCCTTCTTACGAAATTCTAAGAAAATCGTAATGATTGAAACAATACATAATAAAAATGAGAAAATAGTAATCACTACATGAAACAAAGATTCAACAGTGTCAACAGCAAAGTTGGTTTTTGCTAAATTATATTCACTTTCCATAGACTTTACATCTATGCTACCAGAATCATAGCCTTTGGATTTAATCTCGCTTGTTAATGCATGAGCACTGTCCTTATTAAAAAGTACTTCACCTGTATTCAAATATAAACTTTTTTGTAAAGGCTTTACATAAATAATCGAGTCAAATGAATAGGATCCTGGCCATAAAATATTTTCTTGTTTTTGACCACTCTTAATATACTGTATATTTGTTTCTTTATCTAATGACAAAGATTTTAATATTTCTTTTTGATTGTCCTTATAACGAACGGGAATCAACAATGTTAGAGGCTTAACTTTATCAGGATATATTATATCTCCATTAACATCCTCAACCTTAACAAAATCTAACATATTTTGAGAGAAAATCGTTAAAGGTATACTTTCTAAGTCTTGAACAATACTATCATCAGCTTCTAATCGTTTTAATTGATTAATATCTACCATATTTTCTGATGGAGAATAGTTAAAAATATCTTTATCTTCTAAAGACTCTATATAACGGTCTAATTCTTTATGGACTTTCTTTTCAGGCGAGGATGCAGTCTCTACTCGATAAAAATTATTATTTTCAAGTTTCTCAATAGAATTTATTGCTGAATTCAACTTGTTCATATCTTGTATATTCGTATTTAGTGATAAAACCAACAAAGTAACTACAATAGATTTAAAAGTCAATAAAATATAAAATAATAATTTATTATTTTTGTTATTTTTTAAAGCATTAACTTGATTTAGCCTAGAAATAAATAATGAACTGACTAAACTAGACATAATAAAAATAATCGCTAAAAAAATATATAAATAAAAACACATCAAAATATACGAGCTCAGTACTTTAATATCCATTGCAGCAACGTATGTAGCAAAAGGTAGCATTAATAGCAAAGTAGATCCATATGAATATAACGCAAGTTTTTTAATTATCGAAAATGATATTTTTAAATTACCCCATCCATGCAATTTTTTTATACCAATTTCTTTTATACGGTGAACATAATAAGTTGAAATACTAAATAAAATCAAAAGAGTTAGTAGTGAGAAGAACTTTAAATTGAGTGTCGAAAACAACATTGCTATATTAAAGGACAGTGGCTCTGATGTACTGATTTCCATCTCATATCCTTTAGTCTCCAATGTATTTTTAAATGCATTAATTTTAGTTTCACTATTTGATTGAATGGTAAAATACTTAATTTTTTTTTCTGCGCCTTGTGAATATGAAGAATAAGTAATTTGATTTTCTGGAAAAATACTTGGTTGACGTCCAAGTTCAACATCAGAAGTAGGATTTATCAGCGTAACCTCTAAATGATTTCTTCCGAAGCTTATATCATTGAACTTGACTAAACGAACCATCGTACCGGTGTCGTTTGCGATTTGTGAAAGATCTTCACCGTTTATATTTTGAGATAAAGAAAATTCGTAAGTAGTTTCTTTATTGGAATAAACATCTTTGTCAGCAACTAATAGAAAAAAGAACACTGAAAAAGCACCAACTAACAGTCCAATTCCTAAAAATATTTTTTTCATAATACTTCCTCATTTATAATATTTTATATTGCTAAAAATACAATTTACTATACAAACATTAATTTATTATATAGGTTAAACTACATGCTTTACTTAGCAAGAAAAATTGTAAGCAATAAAGCCCCAAAAAGCGATTTTTAATCGCTTTTTGGGGATTCCAATTACTACTACAAAATAATTATTTAACACTTATAACTTCGAAATCGTTATATCCACATTTGTTTGCCTTAAAAGGGTTTTCCCTAGTCGCACCAACATAAGTTTTTACTTGTCCACTAGCGCCAACTCCATCGGTTACTCCAGTTTTTTCTTTTCTATTCCCCTTATCATTCACTACCCATACACGAACTGAGTATTGTAAATTATCTTTTTTATTGTCTCTTACGCGGGAAAAAAGATTATCACTTGCTGAGACTCCACCAGCCCAAGTTGCTTTTCCCTTATTTAAAGATTCTGATGCAGCTGATGCTGTTACAGCGAAACTCAATGCCATGACTCCTGTTGCCATAAGTGCCATGATTTTTTTAGTCACTTTACCTTTTTTCATTTAAAAGTCTCCTTCAGAATAAGTAATTTTTTGTTTGACGACGTCTTAAATAATGTAACACCATTAAATGTAAATGTAAATTAGTTTCATACTTTTTTTTACATAATTAAAATTTTTTAACTCATCTAAATTTTTAGACAATATTTATTTTATATAAAATTTACTTATAATTTACGAGAGACATTTCAATCTGAACCTTTCTCATTTAACGATTTCACTCGCCCTAATACTAATATTGAGGTGTATTTACTCAATATTGTAGACCTTAAATATGTGAGATCGATAAAATACAAAAACAAATTCTTAAGGGCGAATAATAAATTATTCATTATTTACCTTTTTCTAACTCATCATAATGTAGATTGAATTATAAGTTAGTTGGTAAGACCTTCGATACGAGAGAATTGCAATGCTTAGTTTATAGTACAAAGTTATTTTTTCTGCTCCTTAGTCAATTTGATCAAAAAAAATACCCCATAAAAGTTGGATTTCAATTCCAATTTCTACGGGATATTTTTTAATAAATACTTCTATTCATATTTACATTATTCATAAACTAATCATCTAGAAGTATTGTAGTCATTAAACGTAGCAATCATATCCTGCTGGGTCCCATCGCTACGGTTTGTATTGAAATACATTGTTCCATTATCAAAATCAACAGCCTCTATTTCAAAAAGACTGTACGCACTACTCGTGACCCGGAAAGACAAATCATTATTTGTATACAATACTTTTGAGAACGGTTCTGTTGTTGTGTTTTTTTGCTCGTCTATTGTTCCAGAAATATTTAATGGATAAGTAGTGACGACACTTACATTTGAAGCATTACCATTTGCATCAGGTTTTGTCATAGGTACATACAAATTACCTTCATAATAAGAAATCCCTTGCTGGATATAGTCTGTAGTATCTACTGTGCTACCATCAATCACAGCACGAGTATGATTTAATTTAAATGTTGCCTCATAATCAAACTTTCCTGTAGCATCATTGAATGTTCCAATAAAGAAGCGCTTCCCAGACTTGACAATAAACTTTTTATAGCCGACTGAATAGGTAATACCACTAATTGATAAATTTTCACCACCATAGTTTAAAACATAACTTTTATTCACATTGTATGTTCCTGTTGATGTATTCACCGCAAGTTTAACGATTTTGTTTGCATACTTAATACCATCTTCCATCGGTGCTACATACAAATCTACTGTAGTATCTCCCGCATCTGCTACGACTGCTAAGTCATTTGCATGACCTAAGTCAGAACTCGTCGATCCAGTTGTTGAATTTTTCAATAATTTCGTTGTTCGATTACTTTCTGTACTACTCAATTTAGTTAACAACAGTTGCGTCGTTTCGCTTGTAGCATTGAACTTAGCTGTAAAGATGTTGTTATTGTAACGATCTACGGTCATTCCTTGCATGGAAGTATTATAACTTGCGCTATTCATTGGTTCGTACACTGTATATGTATTAAAATAACCGGATTGCGCAAATGCAGGAATTGCGCTTAATGAAAGACTTGCTACTAATGTAGCAGAAATAATTTTTTTATTTTTTAACATTTTAATCCACCTTTTGTTGTATATTGACTCGCCGCTACTTTACTTTACAAAAAGAACAATTCAAATTCAATGATTATTTCATGTAAAAAGTTTAATTTAAGCGCTTTCTTTCATGAATCATAACTATTGTATTGATTTAGAGTTATTTTACGAATTAAATTGTCAGTAGTAATCTAGCTTGAATATTAAATGATTATAGTCTGCCTAATAAAAAAAGCTCAACCAAAATAATTTGGATGAGCTTTCGCTTTATATACGTTAATTTATACTTTGGAATAGGAGACACTACTTATCGAAGCTACGTAGTGAAAATAAAATACAAAATGGTTAGTATTGCGAGTACAATTGAAAACTTTATTAATTCTCCATTCATGACTCGCATTATAATATTGCTATTTTTGCTTTGCTTGTGAGTATGAGGCATAAACAAACCCTCTTTCCCAAATAGAGTATATACATTTCCAGTGTACTTTTATTTAGGTTTCCGATCCGCTAACAGACAAATTATAAGCAAAAATACAGGGATAAGAAAAATCATAAACGTGCTAAATCCGTAAAGCATGTTAACACTTCCTTATCCTTCAACAGTAGTATTAAATATTAGCTGATAAAAAACACAAGATTTTTATTGAATGAATATAAGTTAATTATAAACGTAACAGTTAGAAATTTTCCCATATTAAGATAATTTTTTAAAGGTGAAATACATAAAATTACTTCTTTGAGTACTGAAACATTGATAGAATTGTAATCAATAGTCTTTTAATTCCGTATTAACGAAATAGTTCATAAAACATCAGGAGTTGATTTCTTGAATAATTATCAAAAAGCATCTAATACAAGTATTGCAAACAAAGAGCAAATCATTGAACTAGTGAAAGGATTACACCTTATTCATAACGGAATAATGAAAGCGTCTCACTATGACAAGCTTGCTAGTAATCTACCTTATCCCACGCTATCTCAAATTAATTCTCTATTTGGTTCTTGGAGTAATCTATTACTTGAAGCAGGTATTGTGACATCAAACAATTTAATGTCATTACCAAATCTCGATAATACTACTATTAAAAAGCAAAAACTTAAAAATTTTAACGTAGAGGACAGCTTGAGGCTCTGTTCAAATACGTTTGGAAATCGATTCACCATTAAAGATTACACTAAAGTACGAAAACAAAATCCTAAAATGCTGAGTATAAATTCAATACTTTATCACTACGGTACTTGGAAAAATGCTTTGCAAACGCATGGCTATACGTCAGCTCGTTCTTTTACAGATGATGATTGTTTGCTAGCAGTCGAAAGAGCTATTCTCGATATGAACACTACGGTTTTTTATATCAGTAGTACCATGTATGTGAACTGGCTCAAAGAGCATCCGGAACACCCTTCACTCACAACTTTAATTACACGGTTTGGATCATGGAACAATACATTAAATCTACTAAAGAATTGCTAAGAATTTTGAATCTTTATTTATTATTTAAACTCTAACTATTTATTTTTGTAAGCGTTATCATTATACTATATTTATTCTTTTTTTAGGAGTTGATTATAGTGGAGAACGTGATTAGCCATTATACGAAATTTAAATGTCCTCGTTGTCGAGAAAAGTTCAAAGAAGAAATTCTTATTCAAGATTTACATAGCATTTCTTATGAAGAACGTCGATTGGGGCTGGAAACACATTACGATTTTTCATCTGAGGTAGCTTGTCCGAATTGTCACCACCAATGGATGCTCGAAGGAGAGTTATGGGAGTATCCAGAGGGTATCGTAGACACTATAGAATTGTAATGAGGAATTACTTCCTATGAATTTATCACTATGATCCTAAAGACTCTTGTTTCATTCGAGAGTCTTTTTGATTGGTCTTTCGCATCTACAATAGACAAACTTTATAATACCTTATGAGAAATACGAGCAGTTTCGCGTTAAATTGATCATCTTACCTACTTAAGCGTTTTTGAGAGACAGTTTTCAATACTCTTAAATTAACCGTCTCAAAAGTGTTGTAAGAACGCAAATATATTCTCATTTTATAACTGAAATAATCAGATTAATTAAATGATTAAGCTATAGAAAGCGAAAAGATGTTTGTTTTTTTGTCTAACCTAAAAAGTATGCGGTATTTCCACATGCTTTTTGTCTTTAAGTCATATCTCTATATTTGAATATGATATATTAAATATTGTGTCATTTCTTAAACGCGGTACTTTTCTTTTATACATAGCTGAATTAGAGGCAGTACTAATATCTGAACAGAAGCAGTCTACGATATCTATTATTTGAAGCAGGCTTTTATTCAATCAACTTAAAAAATGTAAGCGTTACAAAGGAGAAACATCATGAAACGTGATCTTTTTTTCACCCTTAATACTTTAGCGCCTCAGCGAGGTGGTTTATCAAAAGCAGTTATTAAGAGAGCCAACGCTATTATTCAAGCAGAACCTGAGCGAAATATTACTTTCGTCACACTTGGAATTCAACCTACTTTGAACACCATCCACCAAGAGATGGTAGAAGCCAAACTCCTTGATCCGCGAATTAAGGTCGTCAACGTAATCAATTTTCTCGCAAATCGAAGTCCTGAGAAATTATCAACGATCTCTTCAAAAACCGCTTTGCTTTCACGATGGGAAAAACGTTATACGTTGTTTCTAGATAGTAGTCGTGTCGAAAAGGATTCCTATCGTATCTTTGATAACGGATCCTATATTCAATATGCACGATTTGATAAAAATGATCAGTTATCATTCATTGACTATTTTTCAGATAACCGACATCGCTTACGACGGGAGGAATATTTAGAAAATGGGCAATTAGCACAAACTATTCATTTTTCAATTACATCAAATAAGCCCGTATCTCGATCATTTTTCCATAGTAATGGGACTTGCTATTTGACCATTTGGCATAAAATCAATTCAATGGACTGGAGCCATCTATTCTATTTTGAAGCGGGTCAACAGCAACAATTTAACGATCCTGCTCAATTTAATACTTTTGTATTGAACAAAATCTTATCCGCTCATGAGTCTGTCCTCATTTCTTCAGAATATCGGGATCGATTACCCAACTTGCCAAAGAAAAACTTAGATGCTACTATCCTTGATATCAAACATCCGAATATTAAAAAAATCGCTTTCGGGCATAGTAATCATTTTGTTCCACCATTCAACGAAACAGCTGCTGTGAGCGGTGTTTGGGATACGCTTTTCGGAAGAATCGATGAATGGGATAAAGTTATCACTGCAACGATTCGCCAGCAACAACATATGACTAATGCATTTGGTCATGCAGAAACATTCCATTCCATTGCTCACGGAGTTGGAATGATACCAGAAACTGATTACTCTGTTCTACCTGACCCAAATCCAAATCGCTTTATCGTTGTCTCTCGCATTCAAGTGAAGAAAGACGTCGCGGAGAGTATTCGTGTGTTGCGGCACATCGTTGATCATAATCCGAATGCTTATCTTGATTTTTATGGATTTGGTTACAGCGATCAACTCGAAAAAGATTTGCATGCCTTAATCAAGGAGCTCTCTTTAACAAAGCATGTCCATTTCAAAGGATTCGTTACAAATATTCAAGAAGCTTATCGCGGTGCAGTCGCGACAATCTTTACGTCTCGGTCAGAAGGCTTTGGTATGGCAATCCTTGAGAGTATGGGATACGGTGTTCCTGTCATTTCATATGATATTTGTTATGGACCAAGTGAAATTATTGAGAACGGAAAGACCGGATATATTATTCCTCCTGGCGATACAAAAGCGTTCGCAACGGCTGCAATCCAGTTAATGAACTATCCAGACTTACGGAGACGGATGGGCGAACTAGCCCTTCAATCTGTTCCTCGTTTCTCGGATGAAGTCTTCACAGAAAAATGGATTACCTTGTTAAATGAATTAGATTGAGAACTAAAAGCCTCCTCGTGTTGAGGAGGCTTTTAGTATCACATCGTGAATTCTAAAGAAAACATTATCAATCTTAGGGAAGGAGCGATTCATTATGTCGGACGATTTTGGTAATCAGCGACAGCGTTTAATTGAGCTCATTCAAGGAATATATCAACTACGTCAACAACCCATGGATGCCAATCGATATAAGGAGATTGCAGCACAACTCTCATTTCCTTCATTAACGCAAATTGAACAAGTATTCGGCTCTTGGGATGCTTTATTACAGGCGGCGAATCTTCCAGTGAAAGATAATTTAACGAATCAGACAAGACGCCCTTATACCAATCGAACTCGCTCTATTTGGTCCGCCGAACAAAGTTTTTCTTTTTATGAAGAACAAATGGGAAAGTATATTTCGATTCGAGAGTATAAAGAACTTCGTCAACATCATCCTGAGATGATCAGTCCTAGCACAATCAATTATCAATACGGTAGTTGGAAACAAGCCGTTCAACATCATGGATTGATATCAACAAAACAATTTACCCACGAAGAGTATCTAACAGCCTTAAATACGGTATACGAAAAATCGCCTGAGAAGTTTAACAGTAATACCTATACTTTGTGGTCGAAAGGAAAACGTGCTCCCTCCCTTACCTCCATCTTTGTCCACTTTAAAAGCTGGGAAGCCGCTTCTACTGCGTTAATGGAGTGGCGCACTAACAGAGAATAATGAATAGACTCTGATATTCTAGTAAGACTATATTAAAACAAATACTTGTTTAGAAATGGAGGTCACATTCTATGCCACGATCTCATGAAGAACTGTTATTGACAGAGATTGAGTTTTTCCACTCTCGATTGAGGCGCTATTTTGAGCCAGAAGATATTATCGCTTATACCTTGTCATTATTCAGTATTCAATACCACACGTTGCAACACCCTCAATCAAAAGTAAATTTATCTAGAGTATTAAACGTTGTAGCGCTCGATCAAGCTGATACGTTAACGCAAGTCTTTAAGCAAATGAGATTAGAAACATCTTTACCGGAAGAGCTCTATACAGCGTTAGAGATTGACTGGCACCTTCTCAATCCAGAAACACTGAACGAACTCGTAGAACGTACCTCACAAATGTCTCTATCGTATTTTCCGACAATCGTTGAATCCTTATTTCAATATGAAGTGCATCAACCCGGTAATAGCTTATTAGATCATAGTACGCCACTTTTTTTGCGTCGCTTAATGACGCGGTTACTTCAAGTCCTTCCAGGCGCCTCAGTATATGACGGGACAGCAGGTTTTGCCGGAAATTTACGATCCGTTTTAGATCAAGGACTTTCTACTGTTTCGATTTATGGTGAAGAAATACATCCGAAAATCTGGGCCATCGGAAAGCTTAGTCTCTTTTTTTATACTTCACATATATCTGCCATATCATTCAAGCAAAGTGACGTCCTGCTACATCCGGCTTATCAAGAACGAAACCAACTACAGCAATTTGATCGTATTCTTACAACACCCCCAGCTAACTTGCGCATGATGGAGTATACAGCTAGTATCTTAGCACAAGATGAGTGGGACCGATTTCCTTATGGAGAACTGCCTCGGAAACACTTGGACTTCGCCTTTATCCAGCATTCCATCGCTACGCTCAAGTCAACTGGGCGGGCTGTCTTATTAGTATCGAACGGTGCTCTATATCGGGATGGGAAAGAACGGTTGATCAGGGAGCAATTAATCGAAATGGATCTCGTTGAGACAGTTATCACGTTTCCTGCTTATATCATGCATGGCTTTAGTGATCCCGTCAGTATTGTAGTGATTGACAAACAGAAGGACACATCACGAAAAGATAAAATTCAGTTTATAGACGCGACGAATTGGATTCCACTTACGTATGCAAAGACAGAGGATTTAGAACAGGATTTAAATAAAATGATGGAGATTACGATTCATCCAGAAAAACACACCTCCTTTGCACGACTGGTTCCAAAATCTGATATTCAATCAGGAAATCTGATTCCTAGTACTTACCTAGAAAATGAGTCTATTCAAATTGATAAGGATGAATATCAACTTGATTTTACAAAACTAGAGAGCAAGGATTTCATAACACTGAATCAATTAGGAAAAGTTTTCTCTGGACTGAATACGACTTCTAAAAATGCAGTCGAAACCTCCCCAGACATGACCTCTTACCGCTTGATTCAATTGAAGGATGTATATGATGATCGTTTGCACCTAGAAGAGTTAAAATCGATTGAAATTCATCAGCGTAGCATCGAACGCTATATCCTTCAAGAAGGCGATGTAATTATTAATGCTCGTGGGCTACCAACACGAATTGCAGTTGTTCCTCCACATGATCAGACACTGATTCTCTCTCAGAATTTCATCGGTTTCAGACCAAATAAAAACAGTCTATCCCCATATTTTTTGAAGTTCTACTTAGAGAGTCCTATCGGTCAGTATTATTTGTATCGGGCACTGTCCACTAATACGACGACTATTTTATTACCTAAGTTGTTACAGAACGTTCTTTGTCCCGTTCTCCCGCTCTCCTTACAGCATGTGTATAGTAAGAACTATTACGGAGCATTGGAAACGTACTACACGCAAGTTGAATCAGCTAAACAAACGTTACGACAAGCGCGGCAACAATTTTATGATGATATTCATATTAGTACAGCTTTTTCAAAAAGGGACTAAGTATTAGAGATGATATAAAGCTAGAAATAGTAAATGAATAGTAAAGATTTTTCACGAAACATATTACGAGTAGATAAAAACAGACTGCAAATTCATTAAAGCGCAGTCTTAAATCTGTGAATATGATAAAATCCAATGTAAGGATAACGTTTTCATTAGTACTTATTTTGTAGGAGGTTTCTCAATTCCATGCTGTTTAAATCTGCTCTCCGGGTGCTCCAATTTGGACATTCCGTACTTCCGAAAAAACAAAAGACACTTAAACGATCGGCATTAAAAGAATCGTTACAGATTCAATCTTCGCCGACAGACTATACACTATCCGGTCAATTGAACGATCCGTTGCTGACGATCACGTCCTTACGTATCCGCGATCGATCGCAAGAGACGGTCCTTGAAGTGCCTAACCAATTGGACGATCATCGCTTCACCTTTCGGCTGTCGCATTCAATCGTGTCTCAACTGAGTCAACATGTTGCTCAGATGCAAGAAGAGGCGGACGTTCCGACGGTCGAAGAGGACGGTCTCGCTGAGATCGAGTCCGTCGAAGCCGATCAAGATACGCTCTATCCGATTGGTCGTTTTTCACTCTGGCTTACGTTTACAAAAAAAGTCGAGCATCTCACACCGGAACAATTACAAAAATGGGAATCCGACGGGCTACCGAGCCACGCTACGCTCGACGCGACCGTCTTCACCCGCGAAATTCTGTTAGGGCGCTTTCTTGATACACAGATTCCTGCGCCTCTCGCGCCGTTGATGGATGAGACGTTCAACGAATTCGTCCAGTTGTATACGGATCTAAAAGGCAACCTGCGTCTATTGCTGAATAAAGAACCGCAGATGAAGCCGAAGATTCAAATCGATGCGGTCCGTAATGAGACGAGAGCGACGACGGTCATCACCGGAAAAGCCTTTACGCGTCATGCGTTCATTAAGACGGGACGGTTGCTCCTTGTTCACCGAGAGAGTGGTGATCAAGTCCCTGTCCCAATCGATTGGTTGTACCAAAACGAGGTAAGTGCGAAAAAATTCGGATTGTATCGCTATCATTACACGGCGAAGATTCACTGGTCACACCTCTATCAAGCAGCCCAATTACAAGAAGGGGTTTATGATGCTTTCATCGCGCTCGATTTCTATCACCGATCGGAACCGAAATTACACCGTCTCGGTCGTGCCCGTTATATCACGCGTCAGCTGACACCGGAAGCGTTA
>NZ_JACSNE010000040.1:0-18474 GCF_018619035.1 Exiguobacterium sp. s168
CTCATAACGAATCCTCCGTTGAATTTGGTGTGGTAACTCTATTCTACACGAGGTCGTTATGGGTTTTTTTTGTGTTTTCAGCTAGGTGTGGCACTTAATATTACAATTCGTCTAGAGAAAAAATGTAGTCGATCATGAAAAATAATTAGTTTTGTAAATAAGGAGTAATGTAGTGCCTATCTTTTTCTTAAATGGCACTGTAAATGCATATCTAACCAATGCAACCAGTCAGATGCACTTAACCAGCCAAGTTCATCATAATAAATCTTTTTTGAAGCATCTATAGTTTGAATATGCATTTTAACGCACTCCATTTGAGTAATTAATTATTTTGTGCTTTTTAGGAGAATAGCGTAATCCAGGTTACTTTCTAGTTCGATATTAAAATCATTTTTAAATTTACACGTACCTATGGAACTTCGTCATATAAAAAACAAAGTCTCCAAATCTTGTTCTCCTTTTCGAAGGCTGATGAAGTAAATTTAAGAACCCAAAAGCATCGTATCTTTTCTTAACAGAAATGGTACGATGCTTCTTTGTAGTTCCTCGATAGAATTAAAAAAATCTATAGTTAGTCATTCATAAAAGGGAAAAGTAGAAAAAGAAGAAGAGGTCTGGTCAAGATTGATTAATTCTTCTAATCTCCATTTAACTAATTTATTAATTGAATTAACTTTAATTCTGAAAAGTAAATTTAATAAATGTCACCTATTCTATTGTGATATAAGGTATCATTGGAAATAGTTTCTTAGGGAGTATATACCATAAAGAAAGTTATAAGAGGAAAAGAACAGGCAATTGATTTCTTGAAACTACTAACAAAAGAATTAAATCTTAAAGTAGATGAAGGAGAGGTATGATGAGAGAAAAAACTCGCATATTAATCGGGCTGCTACTAGCTTGCCTCTATATTTTACCGATGGTCTTACTGGGGGAACATGCACATGTCCGTATTCATGATAATCTAGACTCAAACATCACGTGGTATAAAACATTGGTCGATACCAATAGTATTTACGCAAGCCTTCATGCAAATGTTCCTGACTTATTGAATGGGGTCGTCTCGAGAAATGCTTTCGTCAGTGAGTTTACAGGTATCGTGTGGCTATATCAATGGTTCCCACCATTTACGGCATACGTGATCAGTCAAACGTTAGTCCGAATCTTTGCTTTCTTAGGAATGTACTTATTACTACGTGATTATGCGAAAGGGGTTATTCCTAAATCATATGCGCTGTGGGTAGCAGTTCTATTTTCTTGGACACCATTCTGGCCATCGGGCATGCTCAGCACGCTTGGGATGCCACTCTTATTGTGGGCTTATTGGAATATCTGGCATGGACGGAAAATAAAATCGAGTGCATTCGTATTGTTAGTGGTTCCGTTCTATTCGAGCTTCGTGCTAGGAATCGTTTTCTTTTTAGCAACGCTTGCCATTTACCATATGGTGAAGGAGATACGCGCACGTAGTTTTCATAGCCGTTTTTGGATCGCCTATGGCCTTCAGGTTCTTTTATACTTATTAATTGAATATCGACTGGTCTTCTCGATGCTGTGGGAAGAAGAGCCTACGAGTCGAAATGACTTCGAAACAGGGAATAACGGATTTTGGGCAAGTATTCGTTTATTTTTTAAGAATTTGGTGTTTGGTCATACACATGATCGCGCAGTACAATCGCCCATCATCCTCCTAACACTTCTGATTGTTGGATTTCTAGTATTTCGTCAAAAAGATCATGCAGCAAGACGAATTCGAACTTTGATGTGGTTTCTATTTGGACTATCGCTGTGGTATGCGTTTTGGTTTTATGAGGGGTGGAATCCGTTAAAGCAACATGTCTCTCTCATTAGAACTTTCAATTTCTCACGATTCCACTTCCTTCAACCGATGTTGTGGTATGCATTGTTTTACTTGATGCTCGACTGGCTATGGCGAACTGCCAAACGAAAATGGGTGACTTGTTTGCTCGTAGCCCAAACCCTTGTCTTGCTTGCATGGAATCCCGAGTTCCTTTATCGTCATCATCCATCCTATGAAGCGTTTTATGCGACTTCTCAGTTTTCTGACATTAAACGCTTCATCAACCAACCAACGAAAGACTATCAGGTCGCTTCTCTCGGATTGCACCCTGCGATCGCACAATACAATGGTATGCAAACCGTGGATGGTTATGTGAACTTTTATCCATTACGCTATAAAGCATCTTTCCGAAAGGTGATTGCTGGAGAATTGGATAAAAGTAAGCTATTACAACGTTATTTTGATTCGTGGGGAAATCGAGTCTATGTGTTTTCATCTGAACTCGGTAAGGAATACGAGTACACAAAGGAGCATCAAGTACCGGTTCGACATTTATCTATCAATACAGCACAGTTGAAGCAAATCGGTGCGACATATCTTTTGTCTGCTGTACCAATCAAAAATGCTGCAGCCATTGGATTGCAGTACGAAAAAACATTTGAAGATCAACATTCTGCTTGGAAGATTAGGTTATACCGTATCCAAGCTACTACAGAGAATACGAAGTAAGTTCATTTAAGGAGGAGTAATGGTATGACGATGACGACAATCCCTACGCTAGGCATAATTATACCGTGTTATAACGAGACGGAAGTATTACGCTTGACGGTCCATACGATGCACCGTTTCTTAACAGAGTGGCGAGAACGACACCTCATTTCTGAGGACTCCTTTGTCTTGTTCGTAGATGATGGAAGTCAGGATGATACCTGGGCCCAAATTGAAGATGTACACGCACAAGATGGTCGGTTTAGAGGATTAAAATTAGCACATAACGTAGGACATCAAAATGCTTTGTTCGCAGGTCTTGTCGAAGGACACACCGATGCGGATTGTGTTGTGTCAATGGATGCGGACCTTCAGGATGACGTAAAAGTGATTGAACAGTTTTTAAGTGAATTTGCGAAAGGGAATGATATCGTCTATGGGGTAAGAGAAAATCGTCAGACCGATAGCTGGTTTAAACGGTCGACTGCTCAAGGCTTTTATCGCTTCATCGACTGGTTGGGTGTAGAGACCATCTTCAATCATGCAGACTATCGTCTCATGAGCAAACGAGCTGTCGAAACACTTTGTGCACATCCGGAACGCAATCTCTTTTTGCGGGGGATGGTACCTTCGCTTGGTTTTCAAACAGCAGAAGTGACCTATACACGTCAATCACGTCCAGCAGGCGAATCAAAATATCCATTACGAAAGATGATGGCACTCGCATGGGATGGGGTGACCTCGTTTAGTGTTCGTCCGATTAAGTTGTTATTTTTAGTCTCACTATTCATGCTCATCGTCTCGATCGGTTTTGTCGGATATGCTCTTTATCGTAGATATGAAGGAGAAGCGATGGATGGGTGGACGTCTTTAATGATGTCGATCTGGTTCATCGGCGGACTTCAATTACTAGGTATTGGACTGATAGGAGAATACATCGGTAAAATCTATCAGGAAGTCAAACGACGTCCTCGTTATGTCGTCGAGAAAAAACGAGAATGATGACCTTTCTTCGTTTCTTATTAGTAGGAGTTCTTAATACGCTGGTTGGTCTGACGCTGACACTGATTTGTTTTCATGTCTTGCATACTGGTTATTGGGGAGCGACAGCGATCGGGAATGCATGTGGTGTTTGGGTCAGCTATATGCTAAATCGTCGCTTCACCTTTCGTCAAGAGGCTGGAGGATGGCCCTATTGGATACGTTTTTTGATCGTCGTTTCGATTAGCTATCTCATCGCTTATCGTCTTAGTTTATGGGGAGTGCATTACGTATTGCCAAATCTACAAGAGACTGGAGCAATTCTGATCGGTATGATTATCTATACGGGGTTAAATTATCTAGGTCAGTCTTATTGGGTATTTCGCAAATCATGATGATAAAACAAGCTATCTATAGAGGTAGCTTGTTTTTTTTATCCTCTCAATTGCACTTGCAAAAGCACAGTAGCAAATCAAAAGACTGACAAATGAATTTTCAAATTATAGAAATCAACCACTCAGATTAGAGTGAGGAAAGTCATTTACAATTTGATAAAATGACGCATTCAACGTATGCATCACATAGTTATATGGGTGGATATGCTATTTCTCATGTAATCGACCATGCCTATTCCTTATTCATCGACTCCCTTCAGTCCACCACATTAAATGATCGTTGATGAACGAATCCCAAAAGAAGAATGAAAGTAAAGTATCCGTGAAATCTAATTTACAGACTTAAATTTATTACAAACGACATCAATAAATCGCAATTTCTTCTTGTAGTAAATAATTCTGTTAAAAATAAGAAATTTTTATTTTTTAATTGGTCCGTTATTACTCCTTCTCGATAAAGTAAAAGTCTATGAACTTAAATGATAAGAAGCAGTTCCTGTCATGTAAAGACAGGAACTGCTTCTTATCGAACAATTATATCGTCGGTAATTCTAAAATTCTTAAGAAATAGAAAAAAGTAAGACAGAAAGATATGTCACTTCGTTTCAAAACAAACATACGTTCGTTTTACGTGACAATTTAAATAAAAGTGTCCTTACTTAATTTTCATAATATTAGTATAATCCATATCAAAATATAAGTCTATATCTTGATAACTATCTTCTCTATAGTAAAGCTACGAAAAGAAGACGCTATTCGTTAACTATGAGAGGAGTTATTATGAACAAAACTACATGGAATCCTAATGTGAAAGTCAGACTGATAGGAGAAGGCCTTTTCAATCTGCTATTTTGGATGTACTTTCCTTTTCTAACGGTCTATTTTGGTAAAGGACTAGGGTTACAGACTGCTGGATTAATAATGGCACTGCCCCCCTTAATAAGTATTGTCGGAAGTTTAACCGGAGGAAGCTTTGCGGATACGTTAGGGAGACGTCCTGTGATGCTGATCGGAACATTTTTGCAAATGACCATGTTTATTCTATTTGCTGTCTCTTCTTCTCCTTGGATTAATTATGTTGCCTTTATCGGAATTAATATAGGCGCAGCATTTTATCGTCCTGCTAGTTCAGCGATGATAGCGGACACAGTTCCAAAAGATGAATTGCGACAAGTGTATGCGACATTTATGACCGTGAACAATATTGGTGCCGTTTTAGGACCAATCATTGGAGCAGTCTTCTTTTTTCAACATCGTCAACTGTTATTGTGGACCTGTGCAATAGTTCTCTTTCTTTACTTCATAACGATCTATTTTATTGTTAGTGAAACCTTACCTGTCCGATCCAAGCAAAAAGATGTAACGACCCCACTTAAAAATGCGTTTCAGTCTAAGTGGTCTGGCTATCGACTTATTCTCAAAGATCGTATTTTTCTGCTATACGTAATTGCGGGAACCTGTTCACTCTTCCCAGTGATGCAACTCGATCTCTACTTACCAGTTTACGTGATAGACAATGTGCCTAAACAACCTCTCGTACCGCACTTGCTGGATTCTTTTCAGCTCACGAGCCAATCCATTTTTGGCTATCTGGTAAGCTTTAATGGTCTTTTGTTTGTCATCTTGATCCTTCCCGTAACGAATCGACTTAAAAATTGGTCAGAAAGACGTCTCTTCGTCGTTTCGACCTTACTTGCAGGAGGAGGTACATTTTTAGTCGGATGGAATAACAACATCTGGTTTTTGTTTGGTTGTACGCTCATCTTCACGTTAGGTGAGATCATGCGTACACCAGTCACGCAGAGTTTCATCGGTCATTATGCTCCAGAGGAGGCAAGAGGTCAGTATCTAGCTGCTGATAGTCTTCAAAACACACTTGGTAAGACGCTAGCACCTCTTGCTATCTACGCATCAGGATGGATCGCCCCGCTTGGTATCTTCACTATCATTCTCCTTTTTGCTATCATTGGAGCTTGTTTATATCTGCAATTATTTAGACTGTATTCTCCCACTTGACAATCAGGTTGATAATACAAAGTGTACGATTACAAATAAAATATTAATTTAGGCTTTAGAATGATTTCACGAAAATAATAATTACTATAGATAATTAATATCAGATAAATGCTATCTAAAATATCTTAAATCAGCATGAATGAGATGATTTCAACATTTCGCGACAATGAGTTGTCGACGTCAAGTAGAAATTGACGTTTTCTGCTCGATTGATATTTACACTTCTGTTGAAAATAAATTCTTACGATTTCTCATGCGATGACTGTCGTCATCGCTATGAATCACTTCGACACGATGTAAGAGACGGTCTAATATTGCAGTTGTGATTCCTTGATCACCAATTAGTTCGCCCCATTGATCCGGACTTTTACTAGAGTTCTAAATAAATTGAGCAAAAGTGTAAAGCGTCATCGAGCAAAAACCGTCAACTAAATTCTAGCGGTTACATACGTGTAAGTGAATTGGTATTGGAATCTTCTCGCATGATAAGTTATTTATTCTTCACGGATGTTCTTGATACCATGTAGTGTTATTGTTTCGTCCATTTCGCACTCCGACCAAGACCGGATGGGGCAATGATCCCCTCGTCACGTAAGTCACGCAATACGCGATTGATTGTCGCCTCACTGATGTCGGGACAAGCCTTCCTTACGTCTGCTTTCGTGAACGGTGTGATTCGTCCTTCAACGAAACGACGAATCCGATTGTTCTTGTTCTGACTACCCGTCGTGACCAATCCGACGCGATCTTCAAGCTCCTTATAAGCAGCAAGAATCGTGCTCAGCAAGTAGTTGATCCATGGAAACGGATCTTGTTGGTTTTGGTGCCAACGCACGGAAGAGAGACGGAGTGACTCATAATAATCTTCCTTCCGCGATTCGACGATCTTCTCAAGACTGATGTAGCGTCCGACCTCGAAGCCATACTGATAGAGCAGCAAAAGGGTCAACAATCGTGCCATTCGACCATTCCCGTCATTGAACGGATGAATGGATAGGAAATCGAGGACGAACAAGCTCGTCAGGATGAGCGGGTCGACGTCCTCTTGTTGCCGACGCTCTCGCAGGCTGTCGCATAACGCCTGCATCGCTGCCGGTGTCTCGAACGCAGGGACGGGGATGAAGCGAGTCCGGCGCGTGCCATCCGGGAACGTCTCACTAATCTCGTTGTCGACGTTCTTCCACCGCCCACCTTCGACGGGGACGAACTTATAGAGTTCCTTGTGGAGTTGCAACAGAATATTCGCATTGACCGGGATGTCCTCGGCTGAAGCGTTGATCAGGTTAAGTACGTCGCGGTAACCAGCAATCTCTGCTTCTGAACGGTCGGCAGGGTCGGCTGACTTTGACATGATGGTCTGAAGACGACTTTCCGTGACGATGATTCCTTCGATCGCATTCGAGGCTTTCGTCGACTGGATGACGGCGACATCGCGTAAGGTGTTAAGGATTTGAGGCGCTTGCTGTTTATAGAGATCCTGTTTGCCTTTATACTCATTGATCCGTCCAATCAAGCGGACGGTCTCCATCGGCAGGGCGAGCTCTTTGAGATAGGTATATGTATAGTCGCGCATTCGTCGAACTCCCTTCGCAAAATAGATCACTTTAGATTAAATATACTCATTTTTATATTATTTGACTATGTTTAAACTCATTATAATGTATTTAAAGTCGTTCAAACACATATAAACATAGTCAAATTATCATATTTAGACTATGTTTATTTATTTATGACCATGATTACTTGTCAATCCGAAAGTCGGACAATCCTGACTGATTTGAACGGAACAATCCTGACATGGAAAGCGTCTCATCGATTGCTTCCATATTTTTAGCAGTTTTTCACTTCATTTGAATTCATCGAACTAAAATCAATCGTTTCAGTTTTTCTTCTGTACCGGATTCCTCGACAGGTGTATAGATGCTACATCGCAAGTCGTCTTCTCCCTGCACTTGAAGAGAGGTCAGGTCGAATAGCATCTTACCGACTTTTCCGTGTCGGAATTCAATCAGGATTTCCGGAGCCTTACTGACCTGACTCTCCATCCAGAGTGATTTGAATTCAGGATACGTATCACTCATCTCCTGAATGAAGGACGTATACCATTCATCACCAGAGTATTGACCGTAGTATGCACGGAAAATGGACAAGAACCCTTTGGCGAAATGTTCCCAGTTCCCGGCAAGTACTTTGAATTCTTTCTGTGAGAACAAGAGGCGAATGAGGTTACGCTGTGATTCTGGAATGGTCGCGAAATCTACGAACACATGGGCCGCTGCCGGATTCCAGCCCACAATATGGCAGTAACGATCCGTGACGATCGTCGGACACGTCGTCAAGGCAGACAGAATTTTTTCGAGTGACGGACTGATGGTCGCAGGGGAAGCTTGGATTTTCCTACTGACGATCTGCGTCCCTAATGCTAAATCGTACAAATATTCGTGTTCATCCCTTTTCAGACATAACGCCTCGGCGATACAGTCCAGGACGCTTCTAGATACCTTGATATCCCGTCCTTGTTCTAGCCAGGTGTACCATGTCGTACTGACGCCTGCTAATTGAGCGACTTCCTCTCTTCTCAAGCCAGGTGTTCTTCTTCTTGATCCGGGCGGCAGCCCCACCGACTCCGGTTTGAGCTGTGCTCTTTTCGTCTTCAAAAAATAGGATAGGGCTTCTAATCGATTCGAGTCATCCATATGTTCTCCTCCTGACTTCTCTCCATCCAAGTATCATTGATAATAGGATAAATGAACACTTGTAATAGGATATATGACGACACGTATGATTATCTCATACTATTACGAGGAGTGAAGAAACATGGAGCGCGTAGTGATCACAGGAATGGGTGTCGTCTCACCAATCGGAAACGACGTGGAGTCCTTTTGGAATAATATGATTGCTGGAAATTCAGGCATCACGGAAATCGATACGTTTGATACGACTGATTTCAAAGTAAAGATTGCAGAGAGTGTAAAAAACTTTGATGCGGAAAAGGTGATTGGTAAAAAAGCCGCTCGTAACCTGGACCGCTTCGTCCAGTTCGCATTAGCGGCTGCTGATCAAGCCTGGAACGATTCAAAACTAGGAGAATCTGATCTGTGTCGGGAAAGACTTGCTGTATATGTGGGATCAGGTGTAGGGGGCATTGAAACGTTGATTGATGGTGTTCATGCTTTGCACCAAAAAGGTCCGAGACGGGTCAGTCCGAGTCTCGTACCTTCCATGATGTCTAACGCAGCAGCAGCTCAGATTAGCATCAAGTGGCAAGCGATGGGACCTTCCATGTCACCTGTATCCGCGTGTGCGATTGGAAACACGGCTATTGGTGAAGCATATCGACTCATTCGAATGGGAGAGGCTGATGCTGCATTCGCTGGTGGAACAGAAGCGGGTATCACTGAATTGTCTATAGCAAGCTTCGGTAATGCGACGGCATTGTCTACAAGAAACGAATCACCCGCTAAAGCGAGTCGTCCTTTTGACGCGACACGCGATGGTTTCGTGATGTCGGAGGGAGCAGGTATCTTGATACTAGAATCGTTATCGCACGCAAAGCAACGAGGTGCGTCCATCTATGCGGAAGTCGTCGGATACGGAGCAAGTTCCGATGCCTATCATATAGTAGCGACTCATCCAGAAGGTCAGGGAGCATACCTCGCTATGAAGCGGGCCGTTCAACAGGCAGGGATTGAGACGAATGACATCGATGTGATCAGTGCCCATGCGACGAGTACGATCGTCGGCGATCAGTCCGAGACACGTGCGATTAAAAAATTGTTTGCAGAACATGCGAACACACTCCCGGTGACGGCGAACAAATCAATGCTAGGTCACATGCTCGGTGCTGCCGGTGGAGCGGAAGCGATCGCGCTTGCGAAATGTTTACAGGAAGGAATCATTCCACCGACGATTAATCTTGAAGTCGATGATCCAACGTGTGACCTGGATTATGTAGCAGGAGGGGCTCGTTCGCTGGAGATGCAGTACGGACTATCCAATTCTTTCGGATTCGGTGGTCATAACGCCGCCATCGTCTTGAAAAAATATATGGATTAAGCATCAGAGTTTGGGTTCGGACAAGAGGACTCAATGAGTAAGTACTCGCTGAAAATGGATTGTATACATTTCGACGTCGAAATGTATACAATCTTTTTTGTGTATCCAATTCTTATTAAATGTTAGTGATTCGGAAACCTTCACTATTGCTGTGTCGTCATTCATCCAACGATTCATGACACGTTCTATCTATTTTACATAAAACGCGAATCATCAGTTCTAGTCAGAGTTTGCCTTAACTAGGACATCATGATCTTTATTTTAGTAATCCACCCTCTGAAGGAAGGTTTGAATCCACACCTAAAAAAATAACTGTATATGTTGTCATTCTAATTCTAGCTTTTTCATCATATCGTCAAAAGAGAAGGCTTTTGATTGATTATCATGTACTTCCTAAGATATGAGTTTTGGATGCTTTATTTATAGATATCCCGACGATGTCCAATCTCAAGAATCAATATCACGACTTTCTCATCCTGGATGTCAGCAATCAGACGATAATCACCGATGCGATACCGCCATTCACCCGAGCGATTCGAGACCAGTCCTTTTCCATGACGACGCGGATCATCCGTCCCGACCAGATTCTTCTTGATCCAGGACATGATGATCCGCGCTTGTTGAGGATCCATCTTCTTGAGAGACTTTTGAGCTCCGCGCTCAAACTCTACCGTAAATGCTGTCATTCTAAATCAAGTTCCTTCATCATATCGTCGAAAGAGATCGCTTCTGATTTTTTACGGTGTGCTGCTATCGAATCATGATAGAGTTGTAAATCGATTTCGTCTTCGATGCGGTCGAGGACGGCATCGCGAACGAGTGTAGAAATCGTGATGTTTTTTGCCTTCGCATATTCTTTGATGAGTCGTGTATCCTGGTCATCCAGACGTACGGAAATGGTACTCATGATTATCAGCTCCTTTGTAATACATTGTAATACATATTCCAGTAGTAGTCTAGAAATGGCACCGATTTAAAATAGGATTGAACCTGTTATAACTAGTATGAAAATGATGAATAAGTATGAAAAAAGAAAGGCTGCTGTATCGCGTGCCTTTCTTTTTGTATAAGACGTCGCACACGCTGAAATGCTCATGTGGAGGATCATAAATACACGGAAATACTATACAACGCTGCGAAAAATAATGAGATCGAGACGCCTAATCCAAGATAGAGGGTCTTGATGGAGTCTTGGGTTGATCGGATGACGTACACCAACAATCCCACGAAAAGGAGGCTGATTGCCATCAAGAAGAGGGATATCATGGTCGGCTCGAACCGGATATCAGAATAGGTGAAACGCAAGCTAGGGAAAAGAAACCCTGACAGTGGACCAGCCCCGCTGGATTGAAGAGTATCCTTGATCGAGTGAGGGGGTTCCTGTTGACCGAGCCACGCAGTCGCTGTGAAGAGAAGCAGGATCAAGATGCCTTCCATGCGCATCCGCATCCGTCGGACTTCAAACGATCGTTCAGGAGACGCGTAACTCCACTTCCCGTTCATGATACCGATGATCAGCACGGATAGAATCAGGACGTGTTTCCAGAGTAAGGCTTGTCCATACGGTAAAATCCAGGAATCGGAATACTCCTCTACCTGCACGACGACAGACATCAGATAGATGCCGGAACCGACGATCAGTAAGAAACATAGCGTCACGAGTGGTTTGAACCATTCGAGGAAGATGCCCCAGTTACGGTCTGATGGACTCTAAAAGCCGAGTATGAGCAATCCACCGGTCCAGATGAAGACGGCGAGTGCGTGAATAGAATGTACGAGCATGCCTTCTGCCCCTTTGATGCTAGAGGCGTGCCCGGACCACGCGAACGTAACGACCATCGCCATAACAAGGAATACCCCTAGTTTTATACGTCCAGGACTGAGTGATGCACGATTGATGACGATGAGAAGGAGTACACTCCAGAGAGCCATCAGAATCCAAGCGTTCCCTGCCTCGAATGTAAGTAACACGGATCGCAGTGTTATCCAAAAACCGATCTCTTCATATAAATACAGTACGATTCGTAAGACGGACAGGGAAAAGGATAACAGCATCAGCACGATGAGCATACGAACCCAGCGGATTGAAAGCGATACGTCAGGTCGGTAAGAACGAGGGATGAGCTGGACGGAAAAGAAACCGATCAACAGCGCAAGACAACCGTAGAGGAGCGTATCGCCGATCAGATAGAGCGCGGTCATCGCTTCCGCCCCTTCAGGATAATCTGGTAGAAACCATACAACGCCAAGACGAACAAGCCTCCGGCAATCCAGAAGGGAAATCTGCCATCTTCCGTCGTGCGAGTAGTGACCTGAGAAGGTGCTACTTTTTTCGTTTCCTTTTGAACAGATGATGTCTCCTCTTCTGGTTCGGACGTAGTATTACTTGATACGACAGTGAATGTATATGTACCATTGATCGGATGTCCATCTGTCCCTATGATTTTCCAATCGACCTGGTATTTCCCTGGCGCCATGGGACGGTCAAGTGTCAAAATCATCCGTTCGCTTTCTTGAGTGAACGTCCCCTCAAGGTTGTCGGAAGCATCCACGGCGGATACTTGAAGACTACCGCCAGCCTCGATCTCGGATTCAAAACGGAGGGTCAGTTTGTCAGTTGGTTGAACAGTCGGATTCGCTCCCGGAGTGGAAGATTCCAGCCCGGTATGTGCGGAGGGAACCACCATAATGCGCCCGTAAGCAACAAAAGGAGAAAGCTTTTTTGATACATCGTGTCAACTCCTTCATGTGTAGGTATGTATGGTCGAAAAGATAAGGAAGAAAATCCAGTCCATTATTTTTTTGACGCTTACATTAGGAAATGCTAATATGATGATAACATATTAGCGGATTCGAATATGAAAAAGGAGTGAACATTTTGGAACAATTACTGGAACCATTGGACTTAAAGGTAAGGGTCGTACATGGTTTTTCTAATAAGACACGATTGCAGATCTTAGAATGTATCCGTGACGGAGAGAAAACCGTCACGGAAATCGTCGAAGCGATTCAAGGAAATCAGTCCAACGTCTCGCAACACTTGGCGTGTCTAAAAGGATGCGGATTGATTCAAAAACGGACACAAGGGAAGTTCGGGTACTACTCGTTGCGAAACGATACCGTACGAGAATTATTGCGACTGTTTGGAGAACTGACGTTAGAAATCGGTCAGGAATCTGCTTGTTGTGAACATCACATCGAGGAGGCGTAAAGATGGCAAGTTCCTGTTGTAACAATGACTCTTCGAAGGAGAGCGCTCCAAAAGAAGGGAAGAACGCTTCTTTACCGACAACGACGTGCTGTACCTCGAGCGCAGACACGCAACGTGGAAAGGCGGATCAGACAAGGTGTTGTACGACCTCCGAATTAGCGGGTACGTCGTTACAAACGGAACCTTCTGAGTCTCCGCCTAACGATACGGAGACATGCTGTAGTAAGGTGCCACTGGAGAAGGTGAATCCGGACGATGCGTCATGTTGCGCCTCGAGTAGCCCTGGATCAGCATCGAACCTCGCTACTCGTGCGACGTATACCTACCGAATAGAAGGGATGGATTGTCCCTCTTGCGCCGCGACGCTAGAGAAGGGGTTGGCGACGATACCGGAGTACCAGCACGTGTCCGTCCAATATGGTGCTGCTCGTCTGAAGATCGACAGTGAAGAAGAACCAGATGATCGTCGTTTAGGGGAGGAAGTCCGAAAATTAGGATTCCATCTCATCCTTCCCGATAAATCAGATCAGCTCGTCCAAACATTCACCGTTTCCGGGATGGACTGTAGTAGCTGTGCTAAGACGATCGAACAACACTTTCAAAAGATGCAAAATGTCCAGACCGTCACAGTTTCGTTTGCCCGTGGGGAGATGGAAATCGACCATCAGCTGGATGCTCGACAAGTCCAAAGCGAGCTGAACAAGATCGGTTTCGATGGATACGTCAAGGGAAAGAAAACGTCCGAGGCACCGGTCCGGTCGTTCGAGGGGATCTCCTTGATCCTGTCCGGGATTTTGATTGGTCTGGGATTGCTCATCCAAACGAGCGGAGTAGCGTATCTTCCGAATGTTTTGTACGGTATCGCCTTGATCCTCAGTGGGGGGAGAGTTTTCCGGAGTGCCTATTATGCCGTCCGTGCCCGCTCACTCGACATGAACGTATTGATGCGTAGCAGCCATCGGTGCCGCATGTATCGGGGAGTGGATCGAGGGAGCGACCGTCGTCTTCCTCTTTGCCATCGGCAATTTGCTTCAGAATCGCTCCCTTGCGCGGACGCGCAATTCCATTCAGAAACTGATCGAACTGTCTCCGAAGGAAGCCTTCGTGCTGACGGACGGGGACGTTAGACGTAAACCGGTGGAAGCGGTGCGAGTCGGAGAAATCCTCCGGATTCGACCAGGTGATCAGGTTGCACTGGACGGCACGATCCTGAACGGGACGACGACCATCAATCAAGCACCGATCACGGGCGAATCGATTCCTGTCGATAAGAAGGAAGGCGATCACGTATTTGCCGGAACGCTCAACATGGATCGTTCGTTCGACATGATCGTCGAGAAGACGTATCAAGAGACGACGCTTGCGCACATCATTGAACTGGTCGAGGAAGCGCAGGATAATAAAGCACCGAGTGAAGCGTTCATCGATCGTTTCGCGAAAGTGTATACACCGTTCGTCTTCCTAGGTGCATTGTTGCTGATGATCGTCCCACCTTTACTCCAACTTGGTAGTTGGGGAGAGTGGTTCTATAAGGGGTAGCGTCAGGAAAATGCGGATTTACAATGCTAAGGAAATTCCCATACTAAAAAGCCAAATTTCTCAACATCAATTGAGAAATTTGGCTTTTTCCGTTGCTCAGTTAAAGCGTCCTTTAGTTGTATATTTCCTGTTAATATCCCTTTTGAAGCATAACATTGTTTTCAATGATCGCACCCGATAGTTGACGCCCATTTTAGAACCTATTCTTTGATTTTCAATAAGCGTAAACTGTTTAATGTTACAAGTAAAGTTGCTCCCATATCAGCAAATATAGCTATCCAAAGTGTTAACCAACCGGGCATGACCAAAAGTAATGCCACTAATTTAATCGCCAAAGAGAAGGTAATGTTTTGCTTGATGATTGCTAAAGCCTTACGGCTTAATTTTATTGTATATGGCAATTTACTCAAATCATCAGACATTAAGGCGATGTCAGCCGTTTCTAAAGCTGTATCAGTTCCAGCACCACCCATTGCTACACCAACGGTAGATGCCGCAAGGGCTGGAGCATCATTCACGCCATCTCCGACCATCCCCACACTTTGATGTTTTTCTCGAAGTTCTTTAATAAAATTAAGCTTATCTTCTGGAAGTAAGTCAGCTTTAATATCCGAAACACCAACTTGTTTTCCGATGGCTGTTGCCGTTCTTTGGTTATCGCCTGTTAGCATCACTGTTTCGATTCCCATATTGTTCAACTTGCCGATAACTTCTTTAGACGATTCCCTCATTTCATCGGCTACGGCAATAAACGAAAGAATTTCTTTTTCTGTTCCTAACACCATCACCGTTTTACCTTGAGTTTGCATATCGGCAATTTTTTCTTTCCTATCGCTTGAAATGCTTCCGTGTAATTCCTCAAAAAGATTTGGACTTCCCACATAATACATTTCATTATTTATTTTGGCTTTAACGCCTTTACCTGTAATGGATTGAAAATCCTCTACTGTTACTTCGTTGAATTTTAATCCATTTTCTTCTGCTTTTCTCATAATCGCTGAAGCAAGAGGGTGCTGTGATCCTTTTTCAATGGCTGCTGTTATGGTCATTAATTCATTTTCATTTCTACCATATGTCACAATGTCTGTTACAGCAGGAATCCCTTTGGTTAATGTTCCTGTTTTATCAAAGGCTATCGCTTTTAAGTGTCCTGCTTCTTCTAAATGGATACCACCTTTAATTAAAACACCATTTTTCGCTGCATTTCCTATTGCTGTAACCACAGCAACTGGAGTTGAGACTACTAAGGCACAAGGACAACCAACCACTAATACAGCTAAGCCTTGATAAATCCATTGGCTCCAGTCTCCGCCAAATAATGGTGGAACTACCGCAATTAAAAGAGCTAGTATGACAATAGCTGGTGTATAGTATTTTGCAAATTTATCGACAAACGCTTGAGAAGGGGCCCGTTCTGCTTGGGCTTCTTCTACCAAGTGAATGATTTTTGAAAGAGTAGTATCTTCAACTCGTTTTGTTACTTTAACCTCAAGTAACCCTTCTTCATTCAAGGTTCCTGCAAATACTTCATCATTTGTGGTTTTCGTTACTGGAACACTTTCACCTGTAATCGCAGCCTGATTTAATGTCGATGTACCTTTAACCACTATTCCATCCATTGCTAACTTTTGACCGGGCTTAACAATCATGATGTCTCCAACTTGAATATCATCAACATGAATCATCATTTCTTCATTGCCTCGTCGAATTAACGCTTCTTTTGGGGCAATATCCATTAAAGATTCAATAGATTGACGTGCTTTATCCATTGAATAACGCTCTAATGCTTCACTAATCGCAAATAGGATAACAACGGTTGCCCCTTCACCCCATTCACCAATGATTGCAGCTCCTATAATTGCAATAGTCATAAGCGTATTCATATCGAAATTTAATCTGCTTAGATTTTTGAGACCTTTAATGAATAACGAATATCCACCGATTAAAATGGACGCTGCATAACCAATTGTCGGTAGAACATGCTCTTCACCATACTGCTCTCCTAAGAACCAGCTAACTACAAGTAAAAGAGCTGATACATATACCTTAATGTTTTCTTTCTGCTTCCAAAAAGGTTCTCGTTCTACCCTTTGTTCTTTTTCATCTCGAATTTTTAAATTTTCAAATGCTCCTGCTTTTTCTAATTCTTCAATGGTTGTCGTCCCTTTAACATAAACTTTAGATGCTCCGAAATTTACTTTCGCATCCTGAACACCGGGAAGTTCTTTAACATTATTTTCAAAAATGGCTGCACAGTTAGTACAAGTAAATCCTTGAACACGATAGGCTTTCATTTCTTCTTCAGACAGTTTTGCTTTCCCACTAGACATTGATCTTCACCTCTTTCTTATGTGCCAATGCAATCATCATAATTTGTCTGATATGCTCATCATCTAATGAATAAAATGCAAGTTTTCCCTCTTTTCGAAACTTAACAATCCCTTGCTTATGGAGCGTTCGCAGGTGATGAGAGGCATTTGCAACCGTAACACCTATAATATTTGCTATATCACACACACACAGTTCGTCATCTTGACATAAAGCATAGGTAATTTTTGCTCTATTTTCATCTGCAATAGCTTTTAACATTTGGGCAACACTAGAAATATCTACTGTCTGTAAATTACCTTGTATTCGATTGACCTTTTCTTCGTCATAACAATAAATTTCACAAGTATCTTTCTTAATCACATTCTCACCCCAATATCATTCAAGTGTTTATTTGAATATAGTATAACCATTTTTAATAATTCATTCAAGTGTTTTTTTGAATGAGTAAAAAATTCATAAAAAAAGAATTGGAGTACCCAATTCTAATAACAAAATAACCAAACTGCATAAGACTTTAAGTACATAACATTATCTGGCCAATTAATGGAATAGGACTGAACTATTTGTTCTCTTCCGATAGCTTTCTATATAATGAAGCCCTAGACACATTTGTAATTTCACAAATTTGATTTACAGTCATATTTCCTTCTTTATATAGCTTTACTGCATAATTCATTCCCGCATGATTTTTATGATATTTCTTTATCCGACCTTTAAACTTTCCTTCTTTCTTAGCCAGCTCAATCCCTTCACGTTGACGCATACGGATAAGATCTCTCTCTAACTGGTTAACACCAGCCATTACTGTAATTAAGAATTGGCTGTATGGATTATCCTCTGATAAATCTAGCCATGTATCCTTGAGTGATTTTAAGCTGGCTTTTTTCCTTCGTATGTAATCGATCAATTCAAATAAATCTTGTGTACTACGAGTAATTCGAGTTAAATCTGTAACATAAATGGTGTCACCATCTTGTAAGTCCTCTAACATTTTTTGAAGTTGCTCACGTTCCTTCGTTGCCCCAGAAACTTTTTCTTCGTATATAATATCCATTCCGAATTCGCTTAGCTGCTGAAATTGTCTTGAAGGGTTTTGACTAGTTGAACTGACACGTACATAACCAATTTTCCGCAAAATATCACCTCACTTTTGAGACAAGTCTTATGAGACGCTAGATCACAGCAATCCACTTCAAAATAAATGACTTGATGAAGTCACTTCAGATCATAGAAAAGATGCTGTCTTAGGACATCCTCTCTTCTTTTTTTAGGTTGACGGTTTGTCAAATTAAGCGCAACACTTCTTCGGAAAAGACCTCGTATGCAGTTTTCCAATCCAAACACTTCCTTGGTCGATTGTTGATTCTAGAAAGTGCGTAATCTAATTCTGTCTTGTTGATCATTCCGAAGTTGGTTCCCTTTGGGAAGAACTCACG
>NZ_JACSNE010000005.1:0-143559 GCF_018619035.1 Exiguobacterium sp. s168
TTTTGTGTGGTAACTCTATTCTACACGAGGTCGTTATGGGTTTTTTTGTGTTTTCAGCTAGGTGTTGCACTTAATATTACAATTCGTCTTGTCAAAAAGAATTTGGATTATGTTTTCATCGGACAGGGAAAAAGTCAACAGATTGTCCTGAAGGAGGAATTCATCTTGTCTCAAGTCATGCTCATCATCAACCCGTCTTCCGGTAAAGAACTCGGAAAAAAACACGCAACGCTTGCCGAAGAAACACTTGCTACTCGTTTTGAAACCGTCGACGTTCGGTTCACGGAAAAAGAACACGATGCGACGGAATTTGCGCGTCATGCCGCCCAGTCTAATTACGACGCTGTCATCGCCATGGGGGGTGACGGAACGGTCAATGAAGTCATCACTGGGATCGCCGAACAACCGCATCGCCCAACGCTCGGAATCGTCCCACTAGGAACAGTGAACGATTTATCCCGTGCGTTACACATCCCGACGGATCCCGAAGAGGCGATTCAGATCTTAGCTGACGCCCCTTCCCGACCGCTCGATATCGGTAAATATGATGACCATTACTTCATGAACGTCATCGCTGTTGGTCTGATTGCGGAAGCCGTCGAGGAGGTCAGTGTCGAACAAAAGACGTCACTCGGATCAGTCGCTTATTTCATTGAAGGTCTAAAAGCCTTCAAGGAGCATAGCCCCTATCCGATTGAAATCGATTCTGCTGAGAAACAATTCGATGGAGAAGCGCACTTGTTGATCATCGCCTTGACGAATTCCGTTGGCGGGTTCGAATCCTTTGCAGAAGACGCAAAAGTCGATGATGGACTGTTGCACGGTTTCATCATTACGAAGCTTGGATTCTTTGATGCGCTCCAAGCATTACCCAAACTCATCACGGGTGGATTATCAAAAGCAGATCAAATCGAACACTTCACGACGACACGTGTCGAAATTCGCTCGAAAGAAGAATTGCCGATTAATGCCGATGGGGATACAGCAGGTCATGTTCCCGTGACTGTCGAGGTACTCCCGCAACATTTAACTGTGTTTTCACCCTCTTCTGCTGAATAACAGTATAGGTTCATAGAAAAAAGAACTGACTCTCCGTCAGTTCTTTTTTACTTATTAATCCATTACAATATATGTTAACAAAGCGTAATTTTGAAACATATTTGAAATATTTTCGTGTTATTGACGATGCTATAATCATCTCAGGCGAAAAATCATTCTTTAAAATAAATAATTATACATAAAATCTTACAATTTTGTAATGATCAGTTCTGGCGCTTCAGATTTTTAAGGAGGAAATACACTCAATGAAACGTTTACTTACAACAATGACAATGACAGCTTTGGTAGTTTCAGGTTTTGCAACAACGAGTGCTTCGAAAGTTGAGGCCGCAACGACATATAAAGTAAAAGTCATGGCAGACGGACTTCGTGTTCGTACAGGTCCATCAACGGCTTATAAAATCGTCGGTATCGTCAATACAGGACAGACATTCAATTATCTCGGTGTTTCCGGTTCATGGACAAAAATTTCATACGGTGGCGCATCACGCTACGTTTCTTCTACATACGTAAAAAAATACAGCACAACGACTTCAACAAAAGCAACGACTGGCTTCTCGCGTCCAGCAAGCGGTCCAATCACGCAAGGATATGGTGCTGCAAGTGGCGTTTACGGTTATACGTTCCATAACGGCATCGATATCGGCGCTCCAACAGGTACACCTGTCTATGCATCAGCCGCTGGTAAAGTCATCACATCCCGTTATTACGGCGCATACGGAAATCATGTCATGATGACGCATACCGTCAATGGCATTCAATATACGACGGTGTATGCACACTTAAACAGTCGCTCCGTTTCGGTCGGACAGACGATTGCAAAAGGATCGAAAATCGGTACGATTGGTGCAACAGGTAACGCGTTCGGTGCGCATCTTCACTTCGAAATGCATCGCGGTCCTTACGTCTACAGCGGAACGTCTGCTGCAAACAGTGTCAATCCACTCAATTACTTCAACTAAGCTTGATTCACCGGACTTCTCACCATGAGAAGTCCGGTTTTGTGTTTCAGATGAAATCTCCTGACAGGAATGGTACGGTATGGTTATGAGTCTAATCCACAACGGAGGCGAAACCCATGAAACGAACGATCCCCTTTCTTTTATCAGCGACGTTTGGTGTGACGTTACTTGCCGGATGTCAAGATCAGCCGACACCTGAAGAACGTCTTGATGCCTACATCAAACTTTGGGAAAAACAAGATTACGATAAGATGTATACGTACGCGAGTACGGCTACTAAAAAGGAATACGGAAAAAAAGAATTCATCGACCGGACAAAACAGTTGTCGAAATCGCTTGATATCAAAAAGTTATCCGTCGAACGGAAGAAAGCGAAGGAAGCAACGGATGACGAAAAAGCGTCCCTTCCCGTACGAATCTCCTTTGATACGGTTGCAGGAGCCGTTGCTTATGATAAACAAGTCCCGTTAACATTCGAGAAACAAGGAGAAACAGAAAACTGGTTCATTGAATGGGACTCTTCGTTTGTTCTAAAAGACTTTAAGAAAGAAGACAAGGTTCAGTTACAAACCGTTGAAGGGAAACGCGGTGATTTACTCGACGCGAACGATAAACCGCTCGCGACCTCCGGTAAAGGATATGCTGTCGGCGCAACTGCAGGACAACTTAAAGATGTCGCACAAGTTGCCAAGTTGCTTGACCGTCCGACCTCATCGGTTGAAGATTCCTTAAAAGCAAGTTGGGTCAAGGATGGACAATTCGTTCCGCTCAAAACACTGACCGATGAAACAACGGTATCGAAATTGCGTGACATTCCAGGGATCAGCGTCAAAGAGACGGAAGTCCGAACATACCCACTCGGAAAGGCCGCTTCACACTTGATCGGTTATATCGGTTCGGCGACAGCAGACGAGATTAAAGAATCGAAAAATAAAATCCAAGCTGGCGAACAGATCGGGAAACGGGGTCTCGAACAAGTCCTTGATGATCGCTTACGCGGTAAAGCTGGAGCTTCAATCATTCTACAAAAGAAAGACGGGTCAAGCGTCACCGTCGCTGAAACGAAACCGACGGACGGTGAGGATATCCCGTTGACGATTGATGCTACGCTCCAGAAAAAAACATATGACACGATGAAAGAGGATCCAGGAACGGCATCGGCAATCGATCCGCGGACTGGTGAGACGCGTGTCTTACTCAGCTCCCCAGGCTTTGATCCTTCTGAGTTCATGTCAGGTATCTCGCAAGCAAGACTCGATGAACTGACTCAGGACCCGGATCAACCGCTGTTGAACCGATTCACGAGTGCCTTCGCACCCGGTTCGACTCAAAAACCACTGACGGCCGCGGTTGGCTTAAAGAGTGGAACACTCGACCCGGAAAAAGCCTATACAATCAATGGGCTGAAAAATAAGATCGATGGTTTTAATGTCACGCGGATTCACGAGACGCCAGCACCCGTTAATCTGCACAATGCGCTCGTTTATTCCGATAACATCTACTTCGCCCGTTCGACACTCGAACAGGTTGGAACGAAGGCGTTCACGTCTGGACTTGAAGCACTCGGATACGGAGAGAAGCTACCGTTTACGTATCCGTTACGCGCTTCTCAAATCTCAAACGACGGGACGATTGCTTCAGATGGACAGCTGATGGATACGTCGTATGGACAAGGACAGATGCTGACAAACATTCTCCACCTAGCGTCGATGTATGAAATTTTCCTAACTGACGGAACGATTTATCGTCCGACCCTTTTACAAGAGGAAAAAACGAAGCAAGTCTTCAAAAAAGATCTGCTAGATGCGAATGACGCGAAGATGATTCGCGATGATCTCTATGACGTCGTCCATAACGGCTACACACTTCCGGCTGACATCAAGGAAGTCGATGTTGCCGGTAAGACCGGCACGGCAGAATTGAAAAAGGCAGGCGAAACCGATGGAAAAGAGAACGGCTTCTTCGTCGGTTACGACAACGACAAAAAAGATCTTCTCGTTGCCATCATGATTGAATCGGTCGAAAAAGAAGATCGTGGCAGTCCGTATGTATCGGGTCTCGTCGCCGAAGTACTCAAACAAAATCGATGATTGGAGTGATTGTTTGATGATCCGCACGAGCCGTACTTCAGACCTCTCTGTCCTACTTTCCTTGACGGCAGAGACGTTCGAGCATCATAAGCGGTTATCACCACATTTTCATCCAGATGTTTTGACGCCTTATACGCTAGAGTCCTTAGAACAAATGCTCGATTCAGAACAACACCTCTGTCTGACGTCGCTCGACGGAGACAACATCACCGGTTACTTGTTCGGTAAATGGACGGCACCAGCACCTGACCGGTTCAAGCCCGTTCGGATCCTGAACGTCACCGACGTTGGTGTCACTTTTTCCCATCGTTCATCGGGAACCGGTCGCCAGTTGATGCAGGCGGCGGAAGAACTCGCACTCGAGCGAAAGGTCGATGCGGTTCGCTTGAATGTCTGGGCGGTCAACGATCGTGCCGCCACGTTTTATGAGGAACTCGGATTCGAACCGCTGTATACCAACTTGCAGAAGTCGCTCGTTCAACAGTGACATCTATACGAAAAAGGGACTGACTAAAAAAAGAATGACGCGTCTTTTCACGCCCTTTCCTCAGGCGAGACACAAGACCCGCTTTCCTGCTTCACTCAAGCAGAAATGCGGGCTTGTTCGTCTCTCAAGCGCATAAATGCGCTTTTTCCTGTAGGAGTTGCGTGTGACGCGTCATTTTTTTTTACGAGTAAAGGGTGGCAGATCATCATTCTGCCACCCTTTTCTTTATAGAGACTGACTTTTGAGTCAGCTCTTTTTTATTAATGTGACGGCGTCGCCGCAAGACGAGCTGCCATCAACTGTTGAATCGTTTCTCGATCATTCTGATGGAGTAAGTCGACGATCTTACTACCGACGATGACACCCGAGACTGGGCGACTCAATTGTTTGACATGTTCCGGTGTACTGATCCCGAACCCAGCAAGGACCGGTACTGGACTGTTTGCTGCGACGTTTGCTAAGTGGTCTTCGAGCGCCGTATCAAACGTCGTCTGTCCGCCTGTCGTTCCGTTGACCGTGACCGCATAGAGGAAGCCTTCACTTTTATCGGCAATCTTTTGGATCCGCTCCATCGGACTCGTCAAGGAGACGAGTTGAACGAGCGCGATGTCCGATTTGTCTTCTTGTTCGAAGAACTGTTCGCTCTGCTCAAGCGGCAAATCAGGAATGATTAATCCGTCAACCCCGACTTCGCGGCATGTCGCTAGAAACGCTGGTAATCCGTAGCGGAAAATTGGATTCAGGTACGTCATCAAAACGACCGGAACATCGACGGTCTGACGGGCAACGCGAACTGCCTCAAGGACATCCTTCAGTCCGACGTTCGCTTCTAGCGCCCGGAGTCCCGCTTCTTGAATGACCGGACCGTCAGCGACGGGATCCGAAAACGGGACACCGACTTCAATCGCTGTCGCGCCGGATTCAGCGAGAAACGAAAGGATTTCCGGGAGTTGATCAATTCCTCCATCTCCCCCCATCACGTACGGGATGAAGGCTTTCTCCCCTTTGCTCGTAACGGTACGAATGGCTGTTTCTAATCGCATCATGCTTCCCCCTTTAGTGCGTTTCTGACAGTGACGACGTCTTTGTCGCCGCGTCCTGATAGGCAGATGACGAGAATCTCTTCTTTGTCCATCTCTGCCGCGAGTTGAGTCGCGTAGGCAATCGCGTGTGCCGACTCAAGTGCCGGGATGATTCCCTCCTTGCGGCTCAACAACTGGAGTGCTTCCAGTGCTTGTTCGTCCGTCACGGCTTCATACTGGACGCGACCGATATCTTTTAGCAAGCTATGCTCCGGTCCGACGCCCGGGTAATCCAGTCCAGCTGAGATTGAATGTGCTTCCTGTACTTGACCATGTGCATCCTGTAAGAGATACATCATCGAGCCATGCAAGACACCGACCTCTCCTTTTGTCATCGTCGCTGCGTGTTTATCCGTCTCAACACCGCTTCCGGCTGCTTCGATGCCGTACAACTGCACGTCCGTATCATCGATGAACGGATGGAACATCCCGATTGCATTACTGCCACCGCCAACACAAGCGACAATCGCCTCCGGCAGACGTCCTTCTTTTTCGATGATTTGGCGTCGTGTCTCTTTTCCGATGACCGCTTGGAAATCACGGACGAGTTGCGGGAATGGGTGTGGTCCGAGAACAGAACCCATCAAGTAATGCGTGTCTTCGACATGTTTGACCCAGTAACGGAGCGCTTCATTGACGGCATCTTTGAGTGTCCGACTCCCTTGCGTGACCGGGATGACGGTTGCTCCAAGTAACTCCATCCGGAAGACGTTCAACTCTTGACGACGGACGTCCTCTTCTCCCATGAAGATGACGCACTCGAGGTCGAGCAAGGCACAGACCGTCGCTGTCGCGACACCGTGTTGTCCTGCTCCTGTCTCAGCAACGATTTTTCGTTTCCCCATCCGTTCAGCCAGTAACGCTTGACCAATCGTATTGTTGATTTTATGGGCACCGGTATGGTTCAAGTCTTCTCGTTTCAAATAGATCTTTGCGCCACCGATCGTTTGCGTCAAATGTTCGGCAAAATAAAGTGGTGTTTCACGTCCGACGTATTCTTTCAGCAATTCGTCCATCCGTGCTTGAAATGCTGGATCTTCTTTTACTGTTGCGTATGCTTCTTCGAGTTCGATCACCGCGTGCATCAATGTTTCCGGGATGTAGCGTCCTCCGTATTTACCGTATTGTCCTAGTGTATCCGGTTGTGCGTAGCTCATGCTTCTCTCTCCTTTACGGCATCTGCGAATGCCTGCATTTTGATGGGATCTTTCCGTCCATCCGTCTCGATGCCACTTGAGACATCGACCGCGAACGGGTGATATCGTTTGATTGCTTCTCCGACGTTTCCTGCTGTCAAGCCACCGGCAATGAACAGTGGTCGATCGGCTTGAATGTCTCGTGACCAGTCGAATGTCTCGCCACTTCCAGCAACCGGTGCGTCAACGAGCAAATAATCCGTCTGTTGCTCTACTTGTCCGATGTCCGTCACCGGAATCGCTTGAATGGTCGGAACCGGTAACTCTCCGTCCGGAATGACACCATGAATTTGGACGAGATCTAGCGCGACTTGCTCGACCGCGTCGGTCACCTGCTGGTAAGTCGGGGAGACGAAGACACCGACGACCTGGACCGTTTTTGGAATGTCGCGTCTGAGACGAGCTGCCTCTTCCAGCGTAACCTGTCGTTTACTTTTAGCAAAGATAAAGCCGATGTAGTCCGCTAAGCGAACTGCCGCTTCGACATGTTCTCTTTCCCGGAGACCACAGAACTTAATCCGTGTCATACGCGAACGCCACTCACTTCTCGGATGAAGATTTGCGGATCGTCTGCCCGCATCAACGTCTCGCCGACGAGGATACCGTCTGCACCGGCAGCGTGTAATCGCTGTGCTTCCTCGACCGTCTTGATGCCACTCTCACTGATATACCGGACGTCCGGTTGTTTTTGTTCGAGTAATCCCACCGATGTCTGTAAATCAACTTCGAATTTTTTCAAGTTCCGGTTGTTGATGCCAATGATTTGCGCACCGATCGCCTCTGCTCGGCGTAACTCCTCTTCGTCATGGACTTCGACCAAGACCTCAAGTCCTTCTGCGTAAGCATACGCATACAAGTCAGCAAGCATCTCCTGCTCGAGAGCGGCGACGATCAAGAGAATCAACCGTGCCCCATGTGCTTTTGCCCGATCGATTTGAATCCGATCAATCATGAAGTCCTTACAAAGCACCGGGATGTCGACTGCTGCAGCGACTGCCGCTAAATCATCCATCGATCCTTTGAAGTACGTCTCGTCCGTCAAGACGGAGATGACGGTCGCCCCACTCGCTTCATATTGTTTCGCCTGAGCGACGACATCGACGTCAAGTGCGATTGCCCCTTTTGATGGCGACGCTCGTTTGATTTCCGCGATGACGGATAACTCCGCTCCCGATAGTCGTTGCTTAATCGACGGCTTCAATGCCTCCCGGTCGATCCGTTCGACGCCAGTTAATTTCAATTGTAGGACTTCTGTCCGTTTCGTTTCGATGATGCGATCTAAGATATTCATCCGATTGCTTCCTCCCGAGTCATTTGTCGTAATTGATTCAATCGTTCCATCGCTCGTCCTGAGTCGATGCTATCTGCTGCTAAAGCGATTCCTTCTTGAATCGTCTTCGCACGGTTCGCTGCAAAGAGGGCAATTCCAGCATTGAGTAGGACCGTGTCACGATAAGCACCATGCTCACCACCAAGGACTTGCAGTAAAATGGTCGCATTTTCTTGTGCACTACCTCCGCGAATCGCTTCAAGCGGTGCGGTCTTCAGTCCGACTTCCTCCGGATGAAGACTGAAGCGAATCAGCTCGCCTGCGTCGAGTAAGACGAGTTGGTTCGTTCCGGCAAGGGACGCTTCATCCATTCCGTTCGCACCGTGCAAGACGATTGCCCGCTTCCGGCCGAGTCGATGTAAAGTCAATGCCATCGTCACGAGCATATCCTCGCGGTAAATTCCTAATAGTTGTGTCTTGAGCGGAACTGGGTTCGTCAATGGACCGATCAAGTTAAAGATTGTCGGAATCCGCAAATCGCGTCGGACCTTCATGATTTGCTTGACACGTGGATGCATCCGTTGCGCAAACAAGAAGGCGATTCCGTTCGACTCGAGCTGTTCTGCTAAACGTTCCGGTGTCGCATCGAGCGAAACACCGAGTGCTTCGAGCACATCAGCGCTGCCCGTTTTACTCGAGACACTCCGGTTCCCGTGTTTTGCGACTTTCATACCAGCACCGGCTAGAACGAAGGCGGCTGTCGTACTGATGTTAAACGATTGTGAGCCGTCGCCTCCTGTACCGCAGTTATCCATGAACTCACCCGTGACCGGAATGTCGAGGGCGACCTCGCGCATGATCGAAGCGAGACCAGCTAATTCTTCTGCAGTCTCCCCTTTTGCTTTTAATGCAACGAGAAAAGCGGCAATTTCGCTATCGGTCACGTCTTCCGCAAACAGTTCGCGTGCTGCCTGTTGCATCTCTTCATATCGTAAATGTTTTGCTTCCGCTAATTTTAATAACGTCTCTTTCATCGTTTGTCACTCCTTCGTCAATTCAATGAATCGTTTAATCATCTGCTGTCCTTGTGGTGTTCCGACGGATTCCGGATGGAACTGGATTCCGAAGGTTGGATGTGTTTTGTGTTCGAGCGCCATAATCGTCCGGTCATCCGTTTCTGCTGTGATGACGAGCTCCGTCGGTAAGTCGTTTCGAGCGACGATCAGCGAATGATAGCGCATGACTTCTAACGTTTCCGTCATTTCGGCGAAGAGTTGTCCCGATTGTCGAATCATCGATGTCTTCCCGTGCATGATGACCGGTGCTTCGACGACGTTTCCTCCGAATGCTTCGCCGATTGCCTGATGTCCGAGACAGACACCGAGAATCGGTACTTGACCCGATAATTGACGAATCAGATCGATGCAGATGCCAGCGTCAGCCGGGCGACCGGGACCCGGTGAGAGGATGATGCCGTCCGGCTTCATCTCGCGGAGTCCTTCTATGCTGACCGCATCGTTTCGAATGACGTGGACGTCCGTATAAACGGATGCGTATTGGTATAGGTTATAGGTAAAGGAATCATAGTTATCAATCAGGACGATCATTTCCAAACCTCCAGTAGTGATTTCGCTTTGTGTAACGTCTCCTGGTACTCGAGGCGTGGAATCGAGTCGTAGACGATGCCAGCACCTGCTTGCACAGAGGCGACACCATCTTTGATCACCATCGTCCGGATGGCGAGGGCAAAATCCATATTCCCCCGAACATCGAAATAGCCGACAGCCCCGGCATATACTTCTCGTTTCACCTGTTCGTACTGGTCAATCAACTGCATCGCTCGGATTTTCGGAGCTCCCGTGACCGTCCCAGCTGGTAGACAAGAGACGAGTGCGTCTGCTCCGGTCTTTCCGTCTGCTAACGTGCCTTCGACGACGGAGACGAGGTGCATGACGTTCTTGAAGCGCTCGATTTGCATGAAACGTGTCACCTCGACGGTACCGATCTGACAAATCCGACCGAGGTCGTTGCGTCCGAGATCAACGAGCATCCTGTGCTCGGCGCGTTCCTTCTCATCGTGAAGCAACTCCTCTGCCAGCCGTTCGTCCTCCTCTTTCGTCTTCCCCCGGCGGCGTGTGCCAGCAATCGGATTCGTCGTCACGCGATTCCCTTTGACTTGGACCAAACTTTCCGGGGAGGCACCGAGTACGATTGCTTCCCCTAAGTCGATATAGAAGAGATAAGGGCTTGGATTGTCCTTGCGGAGCTTCCGGTAAAACTGGAACGGGTCACCTGAGAACGTCGCATCGAGGCGCTGTGAGAGTACGAGCTGGAAGACGTCGCCTTGGCGGATATGTCTCTTCGCTTGTTCGACGAGTCCTTCAAACGTCTCTTGATCCATCAATGGTTCGTAGACGACATCTCGGAGTGGACGCTCAATATCCGTTCGCTCTCGCGGTTGCTCAAGTTGTACTTTCCGCTCTGCTAGACGTTGACGTAATTCATCACGATCGGTGATGCCACCGAGCGACGTCTGAATCAAATGAACACGATGTTCGAGATGATCGAACAGGATGATTTGGTCGTATACGGCGAGTAGCGCGTCCGGTAGTTGTCTCGTTCGCTCTGGAATATCACCAAGCGTTTCATAGGCGCGCATCATGTCGTAACCGACATATCCGATCCCACCCGCTAAAAACGGAAGGTCTTCTTCAACGCCATCCCGGAGGATCATCTGTTGCATCAGTCGTACTGGATCACCCGTTTCCTGCGTCAATCGACCTGTCGTCAACTGTTCCCGCGTCACGGTCCGTCCCTCTGCGCGAATCATCTCCACCGGATCAACACCGATGATCGAATACCGTCCTTGATCCGTATGCGTAGAACTTTCAAGCAAACACTTCTGTGTTCCGCTCAGTTGTTGAAAAATCATGATCGGCGTCATCTCGTCGCCGTTTAGTTCAAGTTGTTCGATGATAAGTGCGTCTGTCTGAACCATCCCTGTTCGCCTCCTGGAATATAAAAAAGTCCCCCACACAGCGTATGCTGCATGGAGGACGATTATCTCGCGGTGCCACCTCTCGATTGGAACGGTTCGACCGTTCCCACTCTGTCTGATGCGTCTACATAAGAGACATCATAGCCTACGATAACGGGGGCATCCGTCGCGACCTACTTCTTCGTTCAGCCACGCTCTCATGAGACCATTCACGAAACCTCGCCGTACGGAAGTCGCACCATTCTTCCGCTCTCTGAAACGCCGATGTTGTCTCGCTACTTAACTCACTCTACGATTTGTTCGATTCGATTGTATACGAAAAGGGTCTTCTCGCCCATTCATGTAGAACATGAAGGACGGGAAGACCCGCGGTACCACCTTCGTTGACGATGCTGACACCGTCCCCTTTGAAACGAACCGGACCATTGTCCTGATTCGTCGACCCCGATAACGGGAGGAACCCGTCAGAGCCTACTACCCACTGAAGGGATTCGGTCTGAAGCTCAGAAGGCCATTCGCTTGTTACCCGATACTGATTCGCACCACCCATCAGCTCTCTTGAATCGTTTCACAAGTTACTTCTCTTCGTCTTTGCTATCGTGTGTTGAATTGATTCTTATATTACGATGCTTCTTCTTCCCTGTCAACTGGAAACTCTCAGTATAAGGAAAGTTGGTTCGGATCGATCGATTCGAGTGCTTGTTTGACGGTTTGCAGGAACTGTCCGGCCACTAGTCCGTCGAGTACCCGGTGGTCGATCGACATACAGAGGTTGACCATGTCGCGTGCTGCGAACATGCCGTTCACCCAAACTGGACGTTTGACGATTGATTCAACAGATAGAATCGCCGCCTGCGGGAAGTTAAGGATCGGTGCTGATTGGATTGAACCGAATGAGCCCGTATTGTTGACCGTAAACGTCCCGCCTTGCATCTCTGCAGACGACAACGTGCCTGCTTGTGCGCGTTTCCCGAAGTCATCAATCGCGCGTGCGATTCCCTTGATGCTTAGTTCATCCGCATTCTTGACGACTGGTACGAACAGAGCGTCCTGCGTCGCGACGGCAAGTGATAGGTTGATCGCTTTCTTTTGAATGATCTTATCTCCCGCCCATGTCGAGTTCATGATCGGATGTTTCTTCAATCCTTCGACCGTCGCCTTCATGAAGAACGGCAAGAACGTTAGTTTGACCCCTTCTTGTTTGAAGAACGCATCTTTATGACGATTACGTGCTTCGACCAAGTTCGTGACATCCACTTCGATCATCAACCAGGCATGTGGCGCTTCGTGTTTCGCACGAACCATGTTCGAAGCGATTGCTTGACGCACACCGGCAGTCGGAATCTCGATGTCGCCCGTTTCCGTCGGTTGTGGTGTACTGACCGGACGTTTCGGTGCGGATGGTGCTTCTGTTGGAGGCGCTACCGGAGCCGCTTGCGCTTCCGGTTTTGGTTCAGTTGCTTGTGGTGTCGGAATAGAGTCAGACTCGATCAGTTTCAAGAGATCTTTCCGGGTAATCCGTCCGCCGGCTCCTGTCCCCGTCACTTGTTCGAGATCAATGCCGTGTTCACTCGATAGTTTCAAGACAGCTGGTGAATAACGTTTTTTCATCGATGTATCAGCCGTCGTCGTCTCTTCGACAGCAGGTACTTCTTGTTCTGTTGCAGCGACTTCTGTTGTTCCGCCGCTGACTTGCATCGTGACGATCGCGTCACCGACTTGCAACGTATCACCTTCTTCAGCAAGCAGTTTTTCAATCACACCATCAAACGAAGATGGGACTTCTGCCGTTACCTTATCGGTAATGACTTCTGCAATCGGATCATATTTTTTGACAGTATCGCCTGGTTTGACGAGCCACATCGAAATCGTCCCTTCAGTGACGCTTTCCCCAAGTTGTGGCATCGTAAGTGTTTCAGTCTTCATCGGTCAGTTCCCCCTTAGTATGCGTGTAACGTCCGAATTTTATCTTCAATCTTCTCACTTGAGATGTTGAAGAACTTCTCCATCGTCGGAGCGTATGGCATCGCTGGAACGTCTGGACCACAGAGACGCTCGATTGGTGCATCGAGATCGAACAATGCTTCTTCTGCAATGATCGCCGACACTTCACTCATGACGCTGCCTTCTTTATTATCTTCCGTGACGAGCAAGACTTTCCCCGTCTTTTTCGCTGCTTCGACGACGGCTTCGCGGTCGATTGGATAGACGGTCCGCAAGTCAAGGATGTGGACATCGATCCCGTCTTTTTCAAGGCGTGTTGCTGCCTCGAGTGCCATATGGACACATAGTCCGTAAGTGATGATCGTCACGTCTTCGCCCTCACGCTTGACGTCTGCTTTACCGATTTCGACCGTATAGTCGCCTTCAGGGACATCCCCTTTCAACAGACGATAGCCCCGTTTATGCTCGAAGAACAAGACCGGATCATTCGAACGAATCGCTGCCTTTAGCAATCCTTTCGCATCGTATGGATTCGATGGGATGACGATTTTCAAACCTGGCGTCGAGTTGAACATCGCCTCGACCGATTGTGAATGATAGAGTGCTCCGTGAATACCACCGCCAAACGGTGCGCGGATGACGATCGGACATGTCCAGTCGTTGTTCGAACGATACCGAATCTTCGCTGCTTCACTGACGATTTGGTTGACTGCTGGCATGATGAAGTCAGCAAATTGCATTTCAGCAATCGGGCGCATGCCGTACATCGCAGCTCCGATTCCGACACCGGCAATCGCACTTTCAGCGAGCGGTGCATCGATGACACGTTCTTCTCCGAATTGTTCGAGCAATCCTTGTGTCGCCCGGAAGACACCACCACGGACACCGACATCTTCGCCGAGGATGAAGACAGACTCGTCGCGTTCCATCTCTTCTTTGATTGCACTGTTGATCGCTTCGATTAAACTTAACGTCGTCATTTCGTTTCCTCCTCGTCGTACACATAACGTAATGCATTTTCTGGCGCGTCGTAAGCCGCTGCTTCCGCATAAGCTGTTGCTTCATCGACTTCTTTTTCCATCGTTTGTTCGATTGCGGTCGCTGATTCTTCCGTCAGGACACCCATTTCGATCAGACGCGCACGGAAGAGTTTGATCCCGTCACGTGCTTTTAAAGCATCGAGTTCTTCAGCAGAACGGTATGATTTATCGTCATCATCCGATGAGTGTGGCACGAGGCGTTCGACTTCAACTTCGATCAAGGTCGGACCTTCTCCTCGTAATCCGCGTTCGCGCGCTTCCTTGACGACTTTGAAGACAGCAAGTGGATCAATACCGTCCACTGTATAGCCAGGCATTCCGTAACCGATCGCCCGGTCAGCAACGTGTTTCGCAGATAACTGTTTCGAGAGTGGTGTCGAAATGGCGTATTTGTTGTTTTCACAGAACAAGATGACCGGAAGCTTGTGAATTCCGGCAAAGTTTGCCCCTTCGTGGAAGTCCCCCTGGTTTGAAGAGCCCTCTCCGAACGAGACGTACGCGACGAGTGGCTCCTTACGCATCTTCGCAGCTAGTGCGATCCCAACAGCATGTGGTACTTGTGTCGTGACCGGACTTGAACCTGTGACGATGTTCAAAGCACGTGAACCATAGTGTCCTGGCATTTGGCGACCACCTGAGTTCGGATCTTCTGCCTTTGCGAATGCCGACAGCATGATATCGCGTGATGTTTGACCAAAGTGCAAGACGACGCCTAAATCACGGTAATACGGCAAAATGTAGTCCGTTCCTTTTTCAAGGGCGAACGCCGCACCGACTTGAGCAGCTTCTTGTCCTTGACATGAGACGAGGAAAGGAATTTTACCCGCTCGGTTCAATTTCCACATCCGTTCGTCGATCTTCCGCGCACGGACCATCGTTTCGAACATGTGAATCGCGTCCTGTTCCGTTAATCCAAGTTCTACTAATTCTTTGAATTCTATTTTTTCCATCCGTAATTCCTCCTTAGGCGTGAACCGCAAGTCCGTCGACTGCAAGTGCTGCTTCTCCGAATGCTTCTGACAAGGCTGGGTGCGGATGCACGAGCTGTCCGACTTCCCATGCCGTTGCATTGAGTACGAGCGCTAATCCGCCTTCACTGATCAGTTCCGTTGCTTTTGGTCCGACGATGTGGACGCCGACGAGATCATCCGTTTTCGCATCCGAGACGAGCTTGATGAAGCCTGCTGCCTCTCCTTCGATCCGTGCTTTTCCTAATCCGTTGAACGAGAAGCTCCCTACCTTGACGTCCATTCCGGCACGTTTTGCTTCGTCTTCCGTCAAACCGACCGATGCCGCTTCCGGTACGCTGTAGATACAACGGGGTACGAACGCATATTCAAGTGGTGTCGTCGTTCCGTGAACGATCGCTTCGACCGCCTTGACACCTTCTGCTGACGCGACGTGCGCTAGTTGTAAGCGACCGATGACATCCCCGATCGCATAGATATGTTGATCCTTCGTCCGGAAATGGTCATCTACTTGGATGAAGCCATTTTCGACGACGATATTCGTGTTTTCGATTCCGATGCCTTCGACGTTTGCCATTCGACCGATCGCGACAAGTAACTTATCCGCTTCAAGCGTCGTCTGTTCTCCGTTACGGTCGATTGCGATCGAAACACCGTCTTCCGACATCCGGAACGTATCGCTTTGTGCAGCTGCACCCGTATGAATCTTGACGCCACGCTTTTTCAGTTGACGAGCGACTTCACGGCTGACTGCCGCATCTTCCGTCGGTAAGATCCGGTCGCTGAATTCGACGACCGTTACTGCGACGTCAAAATCCGTCAACATCGATGCCCATTCGACACCGATGACGCCACCGCCGATGATGACAATCGATTTTGGCAAATCTGCCATATCGAGTGCATCATCCGAACTGAGGACATACTCTGAATCAAAAGCAAGTCCATTCAATGGACGTGGACGCGACCCTGTCGCGACGATCAATTGACGTGGAAGAATCAACTCGCCTTCGCCTTCTTCCGGCTCGACGCTGATCGTACCCGGCATCGGTGAAAAGATACTTGGTCCAAGAATCGAACCCCGACCGTGAAAGACTTCAATCTTTCCTTTTTTCATCAGATGCTGAATGCCTGCCTCTAATCCATCTACGATCTCTTGTTTGCGTTGCTTGACCTGTTCGAATCGTAAAAACGATTCCGGTACGTCCACACCATATGTAGCAGCGTGTTTGACCGTCTGATAGACTGCTGCTGATTTCAAAAAGGCTTTAGATGGGATGCAGCCACGATGTAAGCATGTCCCGCCTAATTTTCCTTGTTCCACGATTGCTACCGACTTCCCGGCTTGTGCCGCACGGATCGCGGCGACATATCCACCGGGTCCACCACCTAGGACAACGACGTCGAATTCTCTAGCCATGTTGGTTCGCCTCCATATTCCTTAACTTCTTCTTCCCCACGTAAGACACGCAACACTCCTTCTGCGAGCGCCTGCAACTCATCTTCACCAGGACTACGTACGACTTGACCGAGGTGGGCGATACGTTCTTCGATCGCACGCGTCAACCGATCACTATAGGCAAGTCCGCCTGTGAGAATGATCGCGTCGATCTGACCGAACAAGACAGCACTTTGACCAGCGATCTCTTTTGCAATCCGGTACGCCATCGCGTCATATAACAATGCCGCTTTTTCGTCGCCCTCTTCAATCCGCCGCTCAATCTCGATCGCGTCAAACGTTCCCAAGTGCGCGACAAGTCCGCCTGACCCAACGACCAGACGCTTCATCTCTTCAAGTTTATACTTGGTACTATAACATAGTTCTACTAGTTGACCAATAGGTAGCGATCCGCTACGTTCTGGCGAAAACGGTCCTTCTCCATCGAGTCCATTGTTGACGTCGATAACACGCCCCTCTTGATGCGCACCGACCGTAATCCCGCCGCCCATGTGTGCGATGATCAGACGCAGTTCCTCATACGGACGTCCGATTTCCTTCGCGTACCGTTTCGCGACAGCTTTTTGATTCAAGGCATGAAAAATACTCTTTCGTTCAAGTTCAGGTAAGCCTGTAATCCGCGCAATCGGCTCGAGCTCGTCAACGACGACCGGATCAACGATGAATGATGGGATGTCGAGTGTCCGAGCAATCTCATCCGCAAGAAGTCCACCGAGGTTTGAGGCATGGACGCCAAAAATACCGCTGAGTAAGTCTTCTCGCATTTCCCGGTTAACTGCGTACGTACCGCTGACGAGCGGTCGGAGTAACCCACCGCGTCCTACGACAGCAGTAAGCGCTTTCAAATTAATCTGCTCTTCAGCTAATACTTCGAGTAACACATGACGACGCATCTCCAGCTGTGCTGGAAGCGGTCCTCCGACCGCTTCCGCTGGATGGCGTAACGTTTTCGTGAACACCTGGTTCGCCCCTTCGAAAATACCGATCTTCGTCGACGTCGAACCAGGATTGATCGTTAAAATACGTTCGCTCATGGATATCCTCCTCTGATCAGCCGCGTGATCCTAGAATGTTTTTATCACGACGTAGGAACTGACTACGGGCACTACGCATCGTCGCGATACGCTCTTCTGCCATTTTTTCAGCCGCCCGGTACGTTGGTAGGTGGTCGCGTTTTGCGATTTCAAATACTTTCGTGACTGCATCGTAGACGAGTTCGACTTTTTTCATGGCACGGTCACGGTTGTATCCGTCGAGTTCGTCAGCAACATTGATGACACCGCCGGCATTGATGACGAAGTCTGGTACGTATAAAATGTCGCGTTCTTCGAGCATGTCACCGTGACGGTCTTCTTTGAGTTGGTTATTTGCCGCACCGGCGATGATCTTAACTTTCAATTGTGGAATCGTCTCGTCGTTTAATGTCGCACCGAGGGCACATGGAGCGAAGATATCTGCTTCGACACTGTAGATGTCTTCTGGTGCGACGATCAGTGCACCGAATGCTTCTTCTGCACGTTGAAGTGCTTCTTGGTTGATGTCCGTGACGATCAGTTTCGCCCCTTCTTCATGCAAATGACGGCATAGATTGAAGGCAACGTTACCGACACCTTGGATCGCAATCGTTTTTCCACCAAGTGAATCTGTTCCGTACACTTCTTTTGCCGCTGCTTTCATCCCACGGTAGACACCGTATGCTGTAACTGGTGACGGGTTACCACTTGATCCGAATGCTGGGCTGACACCAGTGACGAAATCTGTCTCCATATGGATGTAATCCATGTCTGCAACCGTCGTATTAACATCTTCTGCTGTGATGTAACGACCATTCAGTGACTGGACGTAACGTCCGAATGCCCGGAAGAGTGCTTCTGACTTTTGTGTCTTCGCATCGCCGATGATGACAGCTTTACCACCACCGAGGTTCAAACCAGCAGCTGCGTTCTTATACGTCATCCCTTTTGATAAACGGAGCGCATCAATCAATGCTTCTTCGTCTGATGCATAGTTCCACATACGAAGTCCACCGAGTGCCGGTCCGAGTGTCGTGTCATGAATCGCGATGATCGCTTTTAATCCCGATACTTTATCGTGGCAAAAAACGACTTGTTCGTAATCTTCCATCTCCATTGTTTCAAAGATGCTGAAGCGTGATTCTACGTTTGTTTCGACCATTTTAAGTTCCTCCTCAGATTGTTTGTTTTACTTTTTTCGTCTGTTGAGCATTTAAAAGCGCAAAGGCTAGTGAGTACATTTTTGCTTCTGCTGTATCGGCACGGCTTGTCAATACGACCGGAGCCCGTGCCCCGACGAGAATCGCCGCAACCGAAGCATGTGCGAAATACATGAGTGATTTGTAGATGACGTTCCCGACTTCGATTTGCGGAACGACGAGTAAATCCGCCTGACCTGCTACGTCTCCCGTTAACCCTTTTTGCTGGGCAGCGACGAGATTCACGGCATTGTCAAGCGCGAGTGGTCCGTCTACAAGGCAATCCTTGATTTGACTACGTCGGTTCATCTGTGTTAAAAGTGCGGCATCAATCGTCGCCTGCATCGTCGGATTGACGACTTCGACGGCTGCTAAGACTGCGACTTTCGGTAAGCCGTATCCGAGAGCACGTAAGGCGGAGACACCGTTTTCGATGATCTTCACCTTGTCTTCGAGTGACGGTTGGATATGAATCGCTGCGTCGGTTAATCCAATCGCTGATTCACGCCCTGGTACTTCGAACAACGCGACATGCGACAGGACATTTCCTGAACGCAGACCCGTTTCTTTGTTTAAGACGGCTTTCATGAACGTTGCTGTTGGAACAAGTCCTTTCATCAAGACGCTCGCATCCCCTTTGCGAACGGCATAAGCAGCACGTTCTGCCGCTTCTTGTGATGTAGAGGTATGGGTAATCACGAATTGTGACTCCCGTAATGCCCGTTTTTGAATCATCTGCTGAATCCGTGTCGCATCCCCGAACAAATGAAAACGCGCTAAATCGTTCTCAATTGCTAATGCGACAGCATCCATCACTTCTTCGTCATCCGCAGCTGCAATCGCAACGACGGAATCTTCGAGTCGAGCTGCCTGCTCGACCATTTCACTGAATCTCACCGTATTCCCCCCTCACCTGTCATACATAAATAGTAATAGCAATTTTCGTGCCAATTCAAAAGAGACGGTAGGATAAGCAAGAACGTCTTTAATTTTGCACGCTTTTGCATTTTTTGCAATATATTGCACGCAAAAATTTGCGCTTTACGAATAGATGTTAAATCGTTCCACTTTGTAATAAAGTGCCCGGAGAGAAATTCCGAGTTGTTTCGCCGCTTCTGTTTTGTTGCCATTAAAGGCAGTAAGCGCTTCCCGAATTAACCGTTCTTCGACGTGGGACATCTCGTCTGATAAATGTTTGATTTCCTTTTTCTGTCTTGTCGCAACTTTCGTTGTTTGTGGCACGACAAGCTGAAGATGCCCCTTTCGTAAGACCGTTTCTGTTTTATCTGTAAAAATCAACGCGCGACCGATGACATTTTCAAGCTCGCGGACATTTCCTTTCCACGGTTGCTTCTTCATTGCTTCAAGTACATCATCCGATATCCGTCCGACCGATCGTCCATAACTTTGATTTAATTTACGGAGTAAGTGTAAGGTCAATGGTGCGATGTCATCCGGTCGTTCCCGTAGTGCTGGTATGTGAATCGGTAAACGATTGATCCGGTAGTAGAGATCTTCTCGGAACTCATTCATGATAATCTTTTGCTCCAGATTCGCATTCGTCGCCGCGATGATTCGGACGTCAACCGGAATCGCCTTTGTTCCACCAACGCGAACGACTTCATTCTCCTGTAACACGCGTAACAGTTTGGCTTGGACGTCGAGTGGCAATTCGCCGATCTCATCTAAGAATAGCGAACCGCCGTGCGCTTCTTCGAAGTATCCCCGTTTCCCGCCACGTCGCGCTCCTGAGAACGCGCCTTCCTCGTACCCGAATAGTTCACTTTCGAGTAACGTCGGTGCGATCGCCGCACAGTTGACGCGGACGAATTGTTCATATTTACGTTCGCTCGCTGCATGAATCGCATGTGCGAACAGTTCCTTTCCGGTTCCGGATTCACCGCGAATCAAGACGTTGACAGGCATCGTTGCCGCAAGCTTTGCTTGATCGACGACGAAGCGCATCGCTTCACTCTCAGCGATGATATCATCAAATGTATATTTGGCTTCTAGTGTCCGGATTTTTTGCCGCGCTGCCTTCAATTCTTTGGCCAGTGCCTTCATTTCTGAGATATCCCGAATCACACCGACGGAGCCGCGGACTTGTCCATCGACGATGACAGGTGCCGCATTAACGATGATATCACGTTGATCTTGTCCAATTTTCATTCGAACATCTCGAACGTTCTCGCCCGTATTCAAGACTTTCAAATGAACGGATTCCTGCATTCCGATATCGGCACTTGCTGGTTTTCCGACGACATCTCGCTCTGTGAAACCGGTCATTCGCGTATATGCTGGATTGATCAGCATCGTCTGTCCGTCTTGATCAGCAACGGATATCGCTTCACTCGTACAATGAATGATCGCTTCGAGCATTTTCTCTTTTTCAGTCAATCGCTCGAGCAACACTCTGACGAATTCACCCGGTAAGACCGCTGCTCCCGGAAAATCATGGATCAATTGCTCAAGTACACCATGTTCTCCTGTAGCGTCAATAATGAAATCGACGTTCGTTCCTTCAAAAGCTGACCAGTTCGTTTCGATCCGAATGTCCGCACGCCGTGCAAGCGCCACCCCAGGCGCCTCCATATTTGGATCGACGAGACCGATGACCGTTAATAATGGTGAACGTTGAAATGCGTGCAGGACTTCTGTTCCCCCTTGACCAGCCCCGACAACGAGTAGATGATGCATATGAATTCCCCCTTTGAAACTGCTTACATTTCTATCGTACTCGGAATAAAATAGGGAAGCAAACCCGATTCGCAGAACGATCGATTTTTTGATACAATACGCTTGGAAAGGAGTGGCGTCCTATGCGTATCATTGGTTTGCTCTCATTATTAATCCCCGGCATCATCGGCGCGATTGGTATTAAGCTCATGCGTGATAGTGTTTTTCTAATTGCACAAGTGCCGTTTAAATACTTAGGCGATGCGGCTTACGTATATGTATTGCAAGGTCTCGTTGGTTTGATTCTTGCGATGGGTGGCATTGGATTTGTCGCAGGATATGTTTTTTATCGCGATCGAAAACGTGGAAAAGTCTCCGACCGCTATCAAAAAAAATGAACACAGAAAAAGGTCCCCATCTCTTGAACTCATTTCAAGCGCGGGACCTTTTACTCGTATAAAATTGGTTTCACTTACGGATGAACTCCTCTCATAGTTAGAACTATTCGTGTACTCCAAAACCTTAGGTGTTCCTCTTAACGAAGAGGTAGAAAGAAATCAGATCTGGCTATCGGGCTAACGATAGAATGGTGTTTCAGTTCCATCATCTGACTGTACTCGGGACCTAGGTGGAGCGTAATGTCATCCGCTTGAAGCAGTCAAACATTCGGTTGCTAACAATCACTGCTAGACAACACTCCTTTTCACGAACTGTACTTTTTCATTTTAGACGATTCGTTACCTTCCACTTTTCCCTAGCTTCGAAATCATGGAAGCTCCCATTCATTCGAGATTTCCCATCTAGAATGAACAAGATACCTTGGTACGACTTCTACCAAGAGAATGTCGTCCGGCATTCTTGAGCCATTTACAGTTGGCGTTCTGAGATGATATTCATCAACAGGATTTCCGGAGTCCTTGTCGACTCGACGTTCATCTGACGTCTTGCCAAATCATTTGGTACCTTTATTATAACAAACATTTCAGTTTATGCAATATTTATTTGCAAGCGCTTTTATATATTTTTATTTTTACGGTATGCTATAAGCAGATTGTATTCGAAAGGAGACCTTTCATGCGAAAAATCATCGTATTCGAACATCTATCGTTAGACGGTGTCATTCAAGCACCAAGCGATCAGACAGAAGATGTAAGCAACGGTTTTACCCATGGTGGTTGGACTACTCCGTTTCAACATCCTGAGATTGGTCAGGTCATTCGTGGATGGATGCGTGAAGATTGCGCCCTGTTGCTCGGTCGCGCGACTTACGAACAATGGGCAAGTTATTGGCCACTCCATGCAGATATCTGGCCAGTTGCCGATCGTGCTATGAAGTATGTCGCTACGCGTCATACATCACCTATCCTTTGGCAGCCAACGACATATTTGAATCAACCGACTTCTGAACTAACACGCTTGAAACAACAGGACGGATCACCACTTCATGTCTGGGGCAGTAGTGAACTCGTTCATGCACTATATCAAGCGGATCGGATTGATGAACTTCGATTGATCCACTATCCGGTCATCGTTGGTTCTGGTAAACGTCTATTTCCCGACAACGGAATGACGCCCCTCACTTGGAATGTTACGAAACGACACACGTTTGATAACGGTGTGTTGATCGCTTGCTACGAACGGGATCGGAACTAAAAACACACCGTCTATCCATCAGACGGTGTGTTTCCTTTAACCAGATTGTTCTTGATTCATATGACTTGAAACATACGAGATGAATTCCGAGTTCTTTGGACTTTTCTCCTGTTCGATTCGTCCGTTGAAGAGTTCGTGCTGTTGCATTCCTTCGTTCCAAGCAGACTTGATGGCGTGACGCATTGCTCGTTCGACGCGAGATGCCGTCGTTTGATGTTTTTTCGCAATCGTCGGATAGAGTTCCTTTGTAATCAATCCAAGTAAATCTTCCCGTTCAAGCACCATTAAGACAGCGTCCTTTAAATACGTGAAGCCTTTGATGTGCGGAGCAATCCCCACTTCTCGCAGTGTCGTACCGACTCTTAAGTCAATCGTTTCAACGATTGGTACTTGTCCTTGATGCGTCACGAGACGAATTTTTTGAACGAGCTGATCCATGCTGAACGGTTTAAGTAAGAAGTACGATGCTCCGAGGGTGACCGCCTGTTGAGAGACCTCATCCTTACCGAAAGCACTCAACATGATGACTGCAGGATTCTTCTTTTTCTTCATCAACTCTTCGAGCACACCGAGCCCATCTAAATGAGGCATGATGATGTCGAGAAGCAATACATCCACTTCATGTTCTTTCATACGTTCGAGACAACTCTCGCCGTTGTAGGCGACGCAAACGACTTCCATGTCTTCTTGCGCAGAGATATGCTGGCGAATCAGTTCGACCATTTCGCGATTATCATCTGCTATCCCGACTTTAATCAATCCTTACACCCCATTTTTAAGCGATTCTTTCATCGTCTTCGCCTGATCCATCAATTCCTCGGCATGGCGTAACGTCAAATCCGTCATATGCGCACCGGAAATCATCCGTCCCAGTTCGTTTCCTCGATCTGACTGAGACAAGACATTGACCTGTGTCGTCGTACGATCCGTCTCCTCAATCTTCCGAATATAGAGATGTTGATCGGCCATCGAAGCGACTTGCGGTAAGTGCGTAATACAGAGCACTTGTCCATCTACCGATAAACGATAGATTTTTTCAGCCATCGCTTGTGCGACACGACCCGATACTCCTGTATCGACTTCATCGAAAATGATCGAAGCGACTCCGACCGAGCGCGAGAAGATTGACTTCAGTCCGAGCATGATACGAGATAACTCTCCGCCCGATGCGACTTTTCCGAGCGACTTGAATGGTTCTCCCGCATTCGTCATGATGAAGAACTCGACTTGGTCGATCCCGTTCTTGCGTAGCATCGGTGTCTTCCCGTCTTGAAGAAAACGAATTTCAAATCGTGCTTTTTCCATGTAGAGCTCACGCAACTCTAGATGAATCGCTTCGCTTAATTGAACGGCCGCTTTTCGACGCTGTTGCGAGAGTCGACCACCAATTTCAAACAATTCGCCTTCGAGCTGTTCGACTTCGGCTTTTAATCGTTCAATCCGCTCATCTCGATTCGTCATCGTATCGAGTTCAACTCGAATTTTTTCCCCATACGCGATGACTTCCTCGATCGTCGCCCCGTATTTTCGTTTCAGCTGCTGAAAGACGGATAGACGTTGTTCGATCTCATCGAGTCGATTGGAATCAAACTCAAGTGTTTCAAGTTGATCTCGAATTGCATACCCGACTTCTTCGAGTCCATAAAAAGCGCTTGCGATCGCGTCACTCTGCTGCGAAAACTGTTCGTCGATGCTTGATGCTTGCTGTAGTTCACGCATCGCGTCTCCAACAGAATCGATGCCGCGCATCTCATCGTGTAAAGCATCATACGCTGTCTTTAACGACGCATATAGCTTTTCGAAATTCGCGAGACGATTCCGTTCAACGAGCAACTCATCTTCCTCGTGTGCTCGAAGTTTTGCGCCTTCAATCTCTTCCGTCTGAAAAGATAGTAAATCGACCCGTTGAGCGAGTTCTTGCTCACTTTGCGCGAGCGATTGCAAAGCCGTCCGTTTTTCTTCATACGCTTGGTAACCGGACTGGTAGGCTTGAAGAAGCGGCGCGATTGCCTCTTGCGCGAAGTCATCGAGAATCGCTTGATGATACGTACTGTCCATTAAATGCTGATGTTCATGTTGCCCGTGCATGTCGACGAGGACACGTCCGAACTCACGTAAGATCGTCAGTGTGACCAGCTTATTGTTGACGCGACAGACACTTTTCCCGGTCGCGAACAGATCACGACGTAAGATGATCAATCCATCTTCGATATCGATACCGTACTCTTCTGCGAGATCATAGACGAGATGGTCGTCTTCAATCAGAAATAATCCTTCTAGTTCCGCCCGATCTTCCCCGTATCGAACGAATTCCGCGGATCCACGTCCACCAATCAATAATCCGATCGCGTCGAGAACGATCGATTTACCGGCACCTGTTTCCCCAGTCAAGACGGTCATTCCTTTTTTAAAGTCGATCTGTAGCTCGTCAATGATCGCAAATTGTTTGATCGATAATTCAGCTAGCATCCTGTCAACTCCTTACAGCATTTCTAAAATTCGTTCCGTCACTTCTTTCGCTTGTTCCTCACTTCGTGCGATCAATAGGATCGTATCGTCCCCACACACCGTGCCAAGCAGTTCGTTCCAGCTCAAGTGGTCCAGTAAGACAGCGACTGCGTTCGCATTTCCCGGCAGGACATGCATGACAATCAGATTTTGAGCAGAATCAATCGAGATGAAGCTGTCCCCGAGCAGACGCCGCAATTTCCCGAGTGGGTTGAAGCGTTGGTCGGCGGGTAAGCTGTATTTATAACGTCCATCATTCAACGGGACCTTAACGAGATGAAGTTCCTTAATATCTCGTGATACCGTTGCCTGTGTCACCTTATATCCTGCATTCCGTAATTCCTCTACCAATTCATCTTGGGTTTCTACTTCCGACTGGGTGATGATCTCCCGAATCTTAATCAACCGTTGCCCCTTTGTCATTCCTGCACCTCACAGTATTCTTCGATGTTACTATTGTAATCCAATAAATCATTAAAAGTCCACGTTTGCCATTTTATTATACGGTTTTCGTCGCTCCGAACAACAACGAAGACGGACCCATGAACCGGATCCGTCCTCGTTTTCATCTGTTCGTTTTAAAGACTAGCGTGTGCTTGCTTGACTGTCTCTGTCGCATCAACAGATGGGTCAAGCCCTGGTTGACCAAGGCGCGCATGCAATAAGAACTCGATGTTACCCTCTCCACCGGTAATCGGTGAATAGTCGAGCTGTTTCACATAGAACCCTTGTTGAATGAAGAATTCGACCATCTCATCGAGGACACGGACATGAATCCGCTCGTCACGAACGATGCCTTTTTTACCGATATCATCACGCCCCGCTTCGAATTGCGGCTTGACGAGCGCCATGACATCTCCTCCTTCAACGAGGATCGTCTTCAATGGTGGAAGCATCAATCGTAACGAGATGAATGATACATCAATCGTCGCAAACTGCGGCGCAACAGGGAACATGTCTGGTGTCGCATGCCGGAAGTTCGTTTTCTCCATCACTGTCACACGGTCATCCGAGCGAAGCTTCCAGTCCAGCTGATTGGAACCGACATCGAGCGCATACATATGCGCTGCTCCATTTTGTAAGGAGCAGTCGGTAAAGCCACCCGTTGACGATCCGATATCGAGACCTGTTTTACCCGTGACATCGAAATCGAATACCTGAAGTGCCTTTTCCATCTTGAAGCCTCCACGACCGACGTAGGGCATCAATTGACCTTTGACGTGCAGGTCGATGTCCGACTTGACCTTCTCACCGGCCTTCTCCAATCGTTCCGTTCCGCTAAAGACCAGTCCAGCCATAATCGACCGCTTCGCTTTCTCACGCGTTTCAAACAAACCGCGCTCGACGAGAAGAACGTCGAGGCGGATTTTCTTTACATTTTCCATGAATCGTCACACACTCTGTTTCTTTCCTTGATTGACGAAAGCGCGTACTTCTTCTGCGATTTGTCCAGGTAATAATCCGATTTCTTCTAGTAATTCGTTCACACCGCCATGCTCGATATACCAATCCGGAATACCAAAGCGTTTGACGCGTGGGAATGCTTCCTGCTCGTTCGCATGTTCAAGGACAGCTGATCCGAATCCACCTTTTAGGACGGCTTCTTCGAGCGTCACGAGTGGAATGCCTTCGGCGTAAAGGGCGTTCAGCATCTTCTCATCAAGCGGTTTGATCGTCCGGGCATTGATGACACGAACCGATAGTTCGTCTGCTAGGAGATCCGCAATTTTGAGCGCATCTTGTACTTGTGGTCCGAATGCAAGGATCGCGACGTCCGTTCCTTCACGTTCGACTTCCCATGTATCAAGAGAAATTTCATGCAATGTCTCGTCCATTGGTACACCGATACCTTCTCCACGTGGGAAACGAACGGCGATTGGCCCTTCATATTTGACGGCTGAATAGAGCAAGTGTTGCAGTTCGTTCTCATCCTTCGCCATGACGATCCGGATGTTCGGTACGTGACGCATGAAGGCAATATCGAAGACGCCTTGGTGTGTTTCACCATCTGCGCCAACGAGACCTGATCGGTCAATCGTAAACGTCACATCTAGATTTTGACGCGCCACGTCGTGAACGAGCTGATCGTATGCACGTTGGAAGAAGGTCGAGTAGATCGATACGACAGGTTTCATGCCTTGCGTCGCTTGACCAGCTGCGAACGTCACAGCATGTTGTTCTGCAATGCCGACGTCAAACATCCGCTCTGGGAATTCTTTTTCAAAACAATCGAGTTTTGAACCGACGCTCATCGCTGGCGTGATCAACGTTAACTTTTCATCGTCGCGTGCCATCTTCGTCAACGTATCCGCTACCGTAAAGGAATAACTAGGTGCTTTTGATTTCCCTTTAATGACTTCGCCAGACTCCATCTTGTATGGTCCAAGACCGTGCCATGTGCCGACGCCATCGAACTCTGCTGGACGATAGCCTTTCCCTTTTTTCGTGATGACATGAAGTAGGACAGGGCCTTCTTCTTTTTTCACGTAATTGAGCTGTTCGATCAAATCATCAAGATCGTGCCCATCGACCGGACCGTAATAGTTGAAGCCGAGCTCTTCGAAGAACATGCCAGGAACAAGTGCGCCTTTAACGGCTTCCTTCAACTTCTCGCTTCCTTTTTCAAGGCGTCCGCCAATGACCGGAATCTTTTTGATCAACGTTTCAAGCTCGTCTTGGGCAAAACGCACTTTACGCGATGAACGAATTCGTCCAAGCATTTGATGCATCGCCCCAACGTTTGGTGCAATCGACATCTCGTTATCGTTCAAGATGACGATGACGTTTTGTTGTTCGGCTCCAATATGATTCAATGCTTCGAGTGCCATCCCACCTGTCAACGCACCATCACCGATGATTGCGACTGCACGATCACTCTTACCGCTTAGTTCATTCGAAACAGCAATCCCCATTGCTGCTGACAAGGACGTCGAGCTGTGCCCTGTCTCCCAGACGTCATGCACACTCTCATTGCGTTTCGGGAACCCACAGAGTCCTTTGTGCTGACGGAGCGTATCAAACTGGCTCGCACGTCCTGTCAAAATCTTATGCACGTATGCTTGGTGCCCGACATCCCAGACGAACTTGTCATTCGGACTGTCGAATTCACGATGCAACGCAAGCGTCAACTCGACGACACCGAGGTTCGGTGCCAAGTGTCCACCTGTCGTCGCTAATTCTTCAATCAAAAAGCGTCGAATATCGCCTGCGAGTACTTCGAGTTCGGAGACCGACATACGCTTTAAAAATGACGGATCCTGTATTTCTGTCAATTTCATACCTTACCGCCTCTTTTCCTTACAATCTTATAGGGTTTGTACCCTACATTGTACTAGAACAATCTATCGAGCGCCATTGTCAGCATAGAAAAAGACGACGCAGATGCGTCGTCCTGCTTAATGGTCGCGCTTGACCACGAAGTCGAGCAGTTCCTTAAGTGTCGTCGCTTCGACTGATAATGCATCAATCGCTTGTTCCGCTGCTTCCACCTGAGCTGTCAGCGCGCGTTTCGCGCCTTCAAGACCCAGTAATTTTGGATACGTTGCTTTTTCGTTCCCTTCGTCGCTACCAACCGGTTTGCCGATTTTTTCAGCATCTCCCGTCACGTCCAAGATGTCATCTTGAATTTGGAATGCGATTCCGAGATGGCGACCGTATTGCTTCAAGTGATCAAGATCGCTCGAGCTGACCGAAGCAAGCAATCCACCCGCTTCGACTGCAAAGACGAGGAGTGCTCCTGTTTTCCGACGGTGAATCGACTCAAGCTCCGCTACGTCATTGATGCCGCCGTGCTCTCCGAGCATATCGTCGAGTTGACCTCCGACCATACCTGTAGCACCTGCTGCTGCTGACAACCGTTCGACAAGAGCAAGCTTCACTTCTGGCGAAGCCGGTGTCTCAAGAAGACAGCTGAAGGCGTTCGTGAGCAAGGCATCTCCTGCTAAAATCGCTGTCGCTTCATCAAAAGCGATATGATTCGTCGGACGCCCTCGACGCAGATCATCATCGTCCATTGCTGGAAGGTCATCATGAATCAGTGAGTATGTATGAATCATCTCGAGTGCCGCAGCAGTCGCGTCACCTTTTGCACGGTCGATCGAAAAAGCATCGAGTACCGCATAAATCAAGGCTGGGCGAATTCGTTTCCCACCCGCATCGAGTGAATACCGCATCGAATCGCGTAAACGATCCGGTGCGTCGAGTCGCTCCATGAACTCTTCCATTTTGTTTTCGACTTGTGTCTTCCACTCATTCAAAGCAATCATTGCGCTCCTCCTTTTTCCCGAAGCGTACCATCTTGCTCCAGGATTTGATCGAGTTTTTTCTCAGCAACGGATAACTTCCCTTGGCAAAGAGCCGTCAGTTTGACGCCTTCTTCATATAGAGCCATCGCCTGTTCAAGAGGAGCTTCGCCCTCTTCGAGTAACGTGACGATTTCTTCTAATCGTTCCAGTGCTTCTTCAAAAGATTGTTCCGTCTCCATTCTTACTCCCCATCCTCTCGTTTAGCACGAATCGTTCCATCATGGAATCGGATATCGAACGAAGACGCTGTCAATTCCTTCGCGGAACGGACGATTTGTCCATCCTGTTCGACATACGTATAGCCGCGCATCAGAACATGCGTCGGACTGACGGAGTCGAGTCGCGCGAGCACATGACGCACCTGTTGTTGCTTCGATTGCAAGAGTCGACGAACGATTTCGAGTCGACGTCGTGATTGTTCAATCGTCGCCCGTTGTTGCACGAAGCGATCCCGCATCGGCACACGCATTAAGCGTGTGTCAAGACGCTCCACCTGTTGCTGGTGTTGCGCTATTACTTGCTTGATTTCCTTTTGGAGTGACATTTCTGCTCGGTCCAATTGTTCCTGCTTCAGTCCGAGTAGGACGCGTGGTGATTTCAGACCGTAGCTCGCCGCAAGCCGTGTCACTTGCTCCTGTTTGCTTTTGAGAAGTTGTGCATAGGTTCGTTCTAAACGACGCTTCACATCCTGCACCCGTCGAGTGAGTGCCTCTGCTTCCGGAGTGACAAGTTCTGCCGCTGCTGTTGGTGTAGCAGCACGAACGTCGGCGACAAAATCACTGATTGTAAAATCCGTTTCGTGACCGACAGCAGAGACGATCGGAATGCGTGATTCAAACACGGCTGTCACGACAGACATCTCATTGAATGCCCACAGCTCCTCAATCGAACCACCACCACGACCAATGATCAACACATCACAGGCAGCATGCTCATTCATCAGCTGAATGGCACGGCTGATTTGTGGTGCCGCATCCGCTCCTTGTACAAGGACCGGGGCGAAGACGATGGCCGCTTGTGGATAACGGCGCCGGAGTGTCGTTGCGATGTCATGAAGCGCCGCTCCTTTTGGAGATGTAATGATTCCGATGCGTTCCGGAAAAGCTGGCAACGGCTGTTTGATTGCTGGATCAAACCAACCACGCTCTTCTAGATCCATCTTCAAGCGTGAGAACGCCTCATATAGCGCTCCTACACCGTCTTCCGTCATCCGTTCGACATAGAGTTGCATCTCTCCAGAAGAGACGTAGACGGATAAGCGTGCGGTGACGACGACACGCATCCCATCGCGAACGTCTGCTTTGACGCGACTCGCATCCCGGGCAAACATGACGGCTTTCATCCGTGATTGCTCATCCTTCAACGTAAAATAAAGGTGACCGGAAGAGTGTCGTTTAAAATTCGACACTTCTCCCACCACCTGGACTTGTTGCAGAAGGGCGTCGCCTTCTAGTTCACGTTTGACATAGTGGACTAAATCGGAAACGTGAAGAGGTTCGCTCATCGCGCAGCCTCAATCGTATTATGCAGTAGCATCGTGATCGTCATCGGACCAACGCCACCCGGAACAGGTGTGATCATCGATGCAACATCTTGTACTGTATCAAACTCGACATCACCGACGAGTTTGCCATCGACACGGTTGACACCAACATCAATGACGACAGCATCCGGTTTCACCATATCCGCAGTAATCAGCTTCGGTACACCGACTGCGACGATCAAGATATCCGCTTGACGCGTCATCGCACCGAGGTCTTTCGTTTTTGAATGACAATAGGAAACGGTAGCCGATTCATTCAAGAACAACATACCAACGGGTTTACCGACGATTTGGCTACGACCGACGACAACGACGTGTTGACCGGCAATCGGTACGTTCATCTCTTTGACAAGATGAAGAATGCCGTTTGGCGTACACGGTAAAAATGTCGGTTCACCAATCATCATTTTCCCGACAGAGACAGGATGAAAACCATCGACGTCCTTTTCAGGAGAAATCGCAAAAATGACTTTGCTCTCATCAATATGGTCAGGCAACGGCAATTGGACGAGAATCCCATGGACACTCGCATCAACATTCAGACGTTCGATCAAGTGAAGAAGCTCTGATTCCGTTGTTTCTGCCGGAAGTCGGATCAACTCCGAATCCATGCCGATTTCCTTCGCCGCCTTTTCTTTACCACGTACATAGGACTGACTAGCAGGATCTTCGCCAATCAGGATGACAGTCAATTGCGGTTGAATCCGCTGTTCTTTCAGACGTGCGACTTCTTCTTTCAGCTTCATACGATATGAATGGGCTACCTGTTTTCCATCGATTACTACTGCCATGATTTGTCCACTCCCCCAAAAAGTTCGATTCACTCTTCTGTCTGTTTGTCTCTATTCGGTTTTACAGGTTTATGAATTTTCTTTGACGACGCCTTGTGCGACTTTACCAAGAACACCGTTGACGATTTTCGTCGCTTCTTCATCTGCGAACGCTTTCGTCAATTCAATCGCTTCGTTGATCGTCACTCGAACAGGAATGTTCGTTTCGAACAATAATTCGTAGACGGCTAAGCGAAGAATCGTCCGCTCGATGTTTCCGAGTCGTTCGAATGACCAGTTGACGAGTGCTTCACGAATGTGCTGATCAATCGTTGCTTTGTTTGTTTCGACGCCATTCACCAATTGCTCGACGAATGTGTCATATTCCTTACCTTCTACCGCGAATTCAATGGCCTCTTGTGCAGTCAGATCCGAAAGCTCCATTTGGAACAAAGATTGGACTGCGAGTTCGCGTGCCATGTGTCGTTTCATCATGATTTTGCGTGCTCCTTTTTTTGTCGTTCTCAATCAGTTAGTTTAGCACATTCCTCTTTTAAAAAACATAGAGAACGCCAAAAAAAAGACGGGAGTTCGTCGCACAAACTCCCGTCCTGATTCAGTTAACGATCGTACCTTTTAGCTCACGCTCTGCGAATTTCGTCGTGAACGTACCACGTCGGAATACCGGGTGACTAAGAACACGTTCGTGGAACGGGATCGTCGTTTTGACACCTTCGATCCAAAATTCAGCCAGTGCACGTTCCATCTTCGCACATGCTTCTTCCCGTGTTTCCGCATGGACGATCAACTTCGCGACCATCGAGTCATAGTAAGGCGGAATCATGTACCCCGGATAGACCGCGCTATCGATACGTACGCCCATTCCGCCTGGTGTCACGTATTGTGTGACACGTCCAGCAGACGGACGGAAATCATGGTCTGGATCCTCGGCATTGATCCGGCATTCGATCGAATGACCGTGGAACTTGATATCCTTTTGTTTGACGGCAAGCGGATGATCAAGCGCCACTTGCAATTGCGCTTGAACGAGGTCGAACCCAGTGATCATCTCCGTTACCGGGTGTTCGACTTGAATGCGCGTATTCATCTCCATGAAGAAGAATTCTTCGGTCTCTTCGACAAAAATGAATTCGATCGTTCCTGCTCCCGTGTACTGAATCGCTTTTGCGGCTTTTACGGCAGCCTCACCCATCTTCAATCGTGTCGCTTCACTGACCGCAGGTGACGGCGCTTCCTCGATCAGTTTTTGCATCCGACGCTGGACGGTACAATCCCGTTCACCAAGGTGAATGACATTCCCGTGTCGGTCAGCGAGGACTTGTACCTCGACATGGCGGAATTCTTCGATGAAGCGTTCTAAATAGACATCCCCGTTTCCGAAAGCTTGTTTTGCTTCACGACGTGTCTCACTTAGCCCGTTGATCAGCTCTTCTTCCGAACGAGCGACCCGAATCCCTTTACCTCCACCACCGGCTGTTGCTTTGATGATGACTGGATAACCAATTTCTTGCGCCAGTGCGACCGCTTCTTCGTCCGTGACCGTTCCATCCGAACCCGGCACGACAGGCACTCCACACTCGATCATCGTCTTCTTCGCGACGTCCTTGATCCCCATCTGACGGATCGCATCCGACGTCGGACCAACGAACTTGATTCCGCACGCTTCACACATCTCAGCAAAATCAACGTTCTCGGCTAGGAAACCGTAACCCGGGTGGATCATCGTTACTTGACGGTTCGTTGCGATTGCGAGGATATTCGTAACGTTTAAGTAGGATGAAGCAGAACTCGCCTCACCGATGCAGTACGCCTCATCGGCTAAACGAACGTGTAAGGCTTCCTTATCTGCCGTCGAGTAGACAGCAACGGTCTGTATTCCAAGTTCCTTTGCCGCTCGAATGATGCGGACGGCGATTTCTCCACGGTTGGCAATTAATAATTTTTCCATGCTGTTCACCCCCGTTTACGGACGGATCCGGAAGAGTGGTTGACCAAATTCAACGAGATCTCCATCGGCGACAAAAATCTCGACGACCGTTCCAGATACTTCCGAGTTTAAGTTATTGAAGAGCTTCATTGCTTCAAGGACACAAACGATTTGACCCACTTCAATCTGATCACCGACTTTGACGTATGCCGGTTTATCCGGATTCGGACGCGAATAGAACGTTCCGACCATCAAGGCATTGATCGTGACCGTATCATCCGCAGTCGCCTCTTCCTCGACTGGTGTTGCCGCTTGCTTCACAGGAGCAGGCGCCGCTACTGGAGCAGCAGGTGCTTGGTGCGAGACCGTCACTGTTTCTCCTTGTTTCTTCAACTTCAATTTATACGTATCCGTCTCGAGTGAGAGTTCATTTACACTCGACTGATCGAGCATTTCGAGTACTTGTTTCAACTGATCGATTTTCATCTGTCATTCTTCCCCCATCTATGCTGTATTCACAATTATTATACCAGGTGCTAATGCCTACTCAAATACTTATATTAACTGGTCATACCATTGGATGCAAGTCAAGCTGGATGAAAAAAAAGACGTCTCTCGACCTGATAGAAGGTGAGAGACGTCTTGTCGTTTCAATATTATCCGTTGTAACGACCTGTGAAATCACCTGTACGTGTATCAACCGTTACTTTTTCTCCTGCTTCGATGAAGAGTGGTACTTGAATGATGTGACCCGTCTCCACTGTCGCGTTTTTCTTGACGTTCGAAGCTGTATCACCCTTAACGCCAGGCTCTGCTTCGACGATCGTCATGACGACTGTGTTCGGTAATTCAAGACCGAGGATTTCGCCGTTGTAAACCGCGATTTGAACTTCCATGTTTTCAAGCAAGTATGGAAGAGCTGCTTCGACTTGTGCCGTCGTCAATTCCAATTGCTCATACGATTCTGTGTCCATGAAGACGTAAGTCTCACCCATTGGGTAAAGGTATTGCATCTTGTTACGCTCGATATGTGCACGCTCGACACGCTCACCACCACGGAATGTCATCTCTTGGATGTTTCCGTTACGGATGTTACGCATTTTCGTCCGAACGAAAGCTGCCCCTTTACCTGGTTTAACATGTTGGAATTCAAGTACTTGCCAAATCATACCGTCTGAAGTTTTAATCGTTAATCCTGTTTTTAAATCGTTTACTGATACCATGAATGGTTCCTCCTAAAATGTCCCGTCACTCTGAATTAGAGAGTGATCAGTTCTTTTGGTGAAGACGAAAGAATTTCTCGACCTGTTTCCGTGATCAAGACGTCATCTTCAATCCGGCATCCGCCAACTTGCGGCACGTAGATACCTGGTTCGACCGTAACGATCATTCCCGGTTCAAGTTTCGTCTCAGAGCGGAACGACAAGCCAGGTCCTTCATGTACTTCTAGACCAATACCGTGTCCCGTCGAGTGACCGAAGTACTCACCGTAACCTGCTTCTTTGATGATATCACGTGTCAACGCGTCCGCTTCGATTCCAGTGATACCTGGTTTTAAGCCATCGACACCCGCTAGTTGCGCTTGTAAGACTGTATCGTAGATCTTCTGCAATTCGGCATTGATCGGACCGACTGCGACAGTCCGTGTGATATCTGAAACATAACCGTTCAAGAGCGCTCCGAAATCAAGCGTCACGAGCTCACCCGTCGCAATGACTTTCGAGCTGGCAACACCGTGCGGCAAGGCAGAACGATGGCCTGACGCCACGATCGTATCGAAAGAAGAAGACGTCGCTCCATGCTTGCGCATGAAGAATTCTAGTTCATTTGATACTTCAAGTTCTGTTCGTCCTGGTTGAATGTACGTCAAGATGTGTTGGAATGTCGCGTCTGCGAGCTCCACCGCTTCCTTAATCATCTTAATCTCTGACGAATCCTTAATCAAGCGTAGGTTTTCAATGATTCCTGTCGTCGGAACAAGCTCGATTGCCGAAGCTTGATCGTACGCTTCAAAAGCACCGAGTGTCATCGCATCCTTTTCGACACCAACCGCGCGAACACGCGCTCCTGTCATCAATTCGCCCATCGTCTCTGGAATCGACCGTTCGATTTGGACGATCTCCATTCCTTTAACTTGGTCTGCCGCTTGCTCCGTGTAACGGAAATCCGTCACGAAGTACGCTTGCTCTTCTGTTACGAGACATGCACCACTTGAACCCGTGAAGCCGGAAATGTAACGAATGTTCTCTGCCTTCGTGACGAGTAATCCTGGAAGGTCCCGTTCCTTTAAAGCTGCTTGTAACGCCTCGATCCGTTGTTTCATGATTGATTTCCCCCTTGTTCCGATTGTTGTAAAGCTTGAAGTGCTTCCGTTGCCAGACGATATCCCGTCATGCCAAGTCCAGCAATGACGCCTTGACAGACGGATGCGATCATCGAATGATGACGGAAGGATTCACGTGCATGGACATTCGATAGATGGACCTCGATGACGGGTGCTTCGATCGCAGCGATCGCGTCACGTAACGCGATACTCGTATGCGTATAGGCAGCCGCATTGAAGACGATGCCGTCCGCTCCCCGTTCCTCGTGAAGAACATCAATCAGTCGTCCTTCATGGTTCGATTGTTCAAACCGAAACTGAATGTTCGGAAAATAAGCGCGAAGGTCGTGTTCTAAGTCGGCTAATGTCGCCGTTCCATATGTATCCGGTTCGCGTGTTCCGAGTAAATTCAAGTTTGGTCCGTTTAATATCAAGACACGCAAAAAAACACCTCCTCGAATTCCTTTTCATTGTATCATAACCCGATTTCCGACTCCTAAAGATTACCTCGTTTTGACGAGTCGAACATAGTTTTTTTAACGTAAATCAAGTACACTGACGATACACCTAATTTTAATGAAGACGGGATGCGTTCTATTATGAAAACGACTAATCCGCCAGTCGGTGGTCAAGCCATCGTCGAAGGCGTCATGTTCCAAAATGCGACCCATGCAGTCTCCGCGATTCGTCGAAATGATGATTCGATCGAGACGTTTGCCCAGCAAAAACCGGTTCGACCACGAATCGCCAAAGGAAAACGAATTCCACTTTTGCGTGGTCTCTTTGCTTTGATGGAGTCCTCAGCGAATGGCGCAAGTCATATGAACTTCGCAAGTGATCGCTACGGTGTCAAACCGGGTGAAGAAGAACCGGAAGAGGCGACTGCCAGTCCTTTGACGAAATGGCTCGGCGTAGCTGTCGTCGGGATCCTATCATTCTTTTTCGGTAAATTACTCTTTACGTTACTACCTGCTTTCCTTGCATCGCTATTCGATGTATTTCCAGCCTTGTCTGGACATGTCATTCAAAACGTCATTGAAGCAACAATCAAATTAACGCTTTTGTTCAGTTATCTCTACGTGATTTCGTTGACCCCGCTTGTTAAACGACTTTTCCAATATCATGGTGCTGAGCATAAAGTCATCAATTGCGTCGAGTCAGGACGTCCACTTACGGTCGAGAACGTTCGCGTCAGCAGTCGGCTTCATTACCGGTGCGGCTCGAGTTTCTTGATCTTCACCGTCATCGTCGGATTTTTCGTCTATCTGATCGTGCCAACGGATCCGCTTTGGTTGCGTCTCGTCTGCCGAATCGCTTTATTACCGGTCGTCATCGGTCTTTCATTTGAAGTGTTACAGCTGACGAATAAAGCACAGCACATTAAAGGACTTCGCGTCATCGCCTTGCCTGGCCTATGGTTGCAGTACTTGACGACGAAGGAACCGGATGATTCACAGATCGAGGTTGCGATTTATGCGTTTGAAGCGTTGGAAAAACAGGAACATAACCTACATGAGAATGCACTGGGTTAATCGATAACAGGGGTGATATTATGATCAGACAACGCATTGGTTCTACATTTGCACTCGTCGTGTTACTGTTCGCTTTTGTCGGCTTCGGATATAAACTCGTCAACAATCCAAGTAGTCTGTTTTCACAATTGCTGTTCTTCGGGATTACCGCCGGGATTATCTTCTTACTCTTTAAGTTCCTGACTCGTAATCGAAGCGTCGGAAATGGTGCGAACGCTCAGTACCGAAAATCCGTCGCTCAATCAAAAAAAATGCATGGCTCTTCGAATTCTGTTCGCCGGACAGACTTTAAGAAAAAACCGGTCAAGTCTTCAAAAGCGCCGGCATCGAATAAAGTCAGACCGTTGCGGGATCGTTCAAAAGCGCCTCACCTGACAGTCATCGAAGGAAAAAAAGGCAAAAAGAAAAAACGTGCTTTCTAAATTTCAGAAGTACATTAAAAAGGAGATTCGTCACGCGACGAATCTCCTTTTTTCGTGTTCAATCCGTTTCGACCCAACCGATATACGGTAAATTGCGGTATTCCTCAGCACAATCGATTCCGTACCCAACAACGAAGTAATCCGGAATCTCAAAACCAACATAGTCTGCGTCGAGTTCTACTTCACGACGTGCCGGTTTATCAAGCAATGTACACACCTTTAGAACTCCAGGTTGATGCAACTTCATGTGATCACACAAGAAATGGAGCGTCCGTCCTGTGTCGATGATATCTTCGATGACGACGACATATTTCCCTTGCACATCGAGATCGAGATCTTTCTTCAACTGGACACGCCCTGAAGAGACGGTCTTTGTTCCGTAAGAAGAGCACGCGACTGTATCAATTTGAACGCTTCCTTTGATTTCGCGCATCAAATCCGCAGCAAAGACCATCGACCCTTTCAACACGACGACAAGAACGATTTGACGTCCGGCAGCATCTGCTTCAATCTGTTGTGCTAATTCACGGACTTTTTCTTTTAGTTGTGACTCCGACACTAACTTTTCTTTAATCGTAATTTCCATGACCAGGTGCGAACACCCGTCACCCCCTTCGTCCATTTTCAGGCTCAGTATAACATAACACCTTTTAAATGCGCACTTTATCATTAAATTGTAATGGAATGTTCGTGTTTAAGATAGGTTCTTAGAAAAAAAGTATAAAAAAACAAGCCTCAATCCTCTGGATGGGCTTGTTGATAGCGATGCAGTTCCTCTTTCAAACCAGGACGTTCTGCGAAGAACTGAATCATTCCGTTGATCTTATCCAACGCTTCGATACTAATATGATGCTCGATTCCTTCGACATCCTTATAGATCAGTTCTTCATCCACACCAACGAGACGAAGAAAATCTTCAAGTAAGGCGTGTCGTTCCACGAGACGCTTTCCGATTTTGCGTCCTTTAGGCGTCAGCATGAGACCCCGATACTTTTCATAAACGAGATACGTCTCCCGGTCGAGCTTTTGAACCATCTTTGTTACCGACGACGGGTGAACGCCTAACGACTCCGCTATATCCGATACGCGGGCATACCCCTTATCTTCAATCAGTTTATAAATTTGTTCCAAATAATCTTCCATACTCGGAGTTGGCACGACATCACCTTCCCATTTCATTCATTAGCGTTTCCAGTTCCACTCATCACTACGGTATTTCTCGGCAAGACGCTCAATCTCCTGCCACTGCTCGCTAGTGAACGTTAATGGAACGAACGACAAATCAAGCGCCTCTTCGAAGCCTTTCGTGAACGCTTCTCGTACCTCGTCAAATGCGACTGCGCGACCTGCTAGCTCATTCAAAGCGACAGCTTTTCCTGAAAAACGCGCTTTCATCCGTTCGCGCGTCGACTCATCATCATACAAGAAACAATCAAACAATTCACCTTCATCGACAGAGAGTGGGACCGAACCGTGCTGCAGGACAACGCCTTGATGGCGAACTTGTGCACTTCCGGCGACTTTCCGTTTTCCAACAGCGAGTTCATAATACGACGCTGCATCAAAACAAACGGCTGATTTCGGCTTCCGTAATTCTTCCTTTTCCTCTTCCGTCAACGGAACGGAAAATTCGACCGGAATGCCGAGGTGATGGTATCCTTTGCGAATTCCTTCCGTCAACATCCGATAACTTTCGATGACCGTGCGTGGTAAACCTTCTGTATCTTCCGGGATGACGACACTGTATGTCAACTCGTCTGCATGCAAGACAGCGCGCCCTCCTGTCATCCGACGCACGATCGGAATACCGAGCTCTGCAATCCGCTTTCGATCGATATCACGGGTTGCCCGTTGAAAATGACCAACACTTAATCCGTGTGGTTCCCATGAGTAAAAACGAAGCGTCGGTGCGATTTCACCACGCCCGACGAACTGAATCAATGCTTCATCAATTGCCATGTTCATTGCCGGCTCCATTGCCGGCGTCGTCAACACTTGCCACTCTCTGTTCACTTGAGCACCCCCAAAACGTTTCCGTCTTAGTGTATCAAACCCATTCTCGGTCGCGCAATCACGAGTCGATTGCCGAAATCGATTTCGTTGACTATAATGAAACAGAGGTTAAACGAACGAAGGGGTTGGAAGTCGAATATGGAAACTGGAACTATCATTACGATCGTATTATGGGTCGCGCTGATCGCCTACATCGCTTGGCGTTTCATGCCGGTCAAAGGCATCACGAAATTGTCGCAAGAAGAATTCCGTGCGAACTACCGTAAAGCACAAATCGTCGATGTTCGCGAGACACAGGAATTCAAAGGTGGACACATCGTCGGTGCCCGTAACATCCCGGTCAGCCAAATGAAGATGCGCTCGAAGGAATTACGAAAAGACATGCCGATTTACTTGTATTGTCAAGGTAGCATGCGTTCTTCACAGGCTGCAAAAGTCTTGAAAAAAGCTGGTTATACGAATCTGTATCAGTTAAAAGGCGGATTCAAGCAGTGGTCAGGAAAAATCAAACGGAGCTGATGCTTCGTTCATCACAAAAAGAGGACCTCTCCTTCGTCGGAGATGTCCTCTTTTTTATGAAGTAGCTTATGCATGTACTTCTTGTTTTGGTTCGTAGCGTAAGACCGGTTTTCGAGCAGCAAGTGTCTCGTCCATCCGTTTGACGACCGTCGTGTGTGGTGCATTCAAGACGACATCTGGTGTCTCTTCGACCTCTTTTGCAATCTGGAGCATCGCATCACAAAAGGCATCGAGTGTTTCTTTCGACTCTGTTTCCGTCGGTTCGATCATGATACACTCCTCGACGTTCAACGGGAAGTAGATCGTTGGTGGATGGTATCCAAAGTCAAGCAGACGTTTAGCGATATCAAGCGTCCGGACACCTAGTGCTTTTTGACGTTTACCCGACAAGACGAATTCGTGCTTGCAATAGACGTCGTATGGCGCGTCATACGCACCTTTGAGACGAGCCAACATATAGTTCGCATTCAAGACCGCTTCTTTCGAGACGCGAGCGAGACCTGCCCCACCCATCGTCCGAATATAGCTATAGGCACGAACGTTGATGCCGAAGTTACCGTAGAATGGTTTGACGCGACCGATTGCTTCCGGACGATCATAGTCGAGGACATAACGCTCTTCTTCTTTGCGGACGATTGGTTTCGGTAAATACGGAATCAAATCTTGTTTGACACCAACCGGACCCGACCCTGGTCCGCCGCCACCGTGCGGTCCTGTGAACGTCTTATGCAAGTTCAAGTGAACGACATCAAAGCCCATGTCCCCTGGACGAGCAATGCCCATGATCGCATTCGAGTTCGCACCATCGTAGTACAGTTTTCCGCCCGCCTCGTGAACCGCTTTGGCGATCTCAACGATATCCGACTCAAACAGACCAAGCGTGTTCGGATTTGTCAACATGAGTGCCGCTGTATCGTCACCGACCTTTTTCTTTAAATCCGCTAAATCAACAAGACCACGTTCATCCGATAAGACCGTCACCGTATCAAATCCAGCGACTGATGCCGATGCCGGATTCGTTCCGTGTGCCGAGTCCGGTACGAGGACTTTCGTCCGTTTAAAGTCACCGCGTGCATGATGGTAGGCCTTAATCAGCATCAAGCCTGTCCATTCACCGTGTGCTCCCGCCGCCGGCTGGAGCGTCACTTCATCCATTCCTGTGATGACCGCGAGTTTTTCTTGCAGATCATACATCAAACCGATTGCCCCTTGGACACTTTCGACTGGTTGAAGCGGGTGAATGTGTGCAAACCCAGGGAGGCGTGCCATATCTTCATTGATTTTCGGATTGTATTTCATCGTACATGACCCGAGTGGATAGAATCCAGAATCCACACCATGGTTACGGTTCGAGAGTGCCGTGTAGTGACGGACGAGATCAAGTTCAGATACTTCCGGTAGCGCCACGTCTTCCTTCCGTAACATCGAGGTCGGTAACAATTCTTCTACTGCCACCTCATCGACAGTCGGTAACGGTAAGCTATAGGCGATTCGACCCGGTTTGGAAATTTCAAAGATCAATGTTTGCTCATTCATGTGTGAGTCCCCCTAACGCTGTCACGAATTGATCCAACTCTTCATTCGTCCGTAATTCCGTTGCACAAACAAGCATTTCATTTTGACGTGCCGCGTCATACGATCCTAACGGCAAACCGCCGATGATCCCGTGATCGAGCAATTGTTGACTCGCACGTGTCGCGTCGATTGGTAGCGTAACGACGAATTCATTGAAGCTCGGTCCATCGTCAACGATCGTAAAGCCAGCTTGTTTCAGCTTTTGTTTTAATGCATGTGCCGTTTGCAAGTTGCGTGTCGCGAGTTCCCGGATCCCCCGTTTTCCGAGTGCACTCATCGCGATCGAAGCAGCGAGTGCATTCAACGCTTGGTTCGAACAGATATTAGATGTCGCTTTGTCACGGCGAATGTGTTGTTCACGTGCTTGTAACGTCAGAACGAAACCGCGTTTTCCATTCTCATCGACGGTCTGTCCAACGAGACGTCCCGGAATCTTACGCATCAACGCTTTTGTCGTCGTGAAATAACCACACGTCGGTCCACCAAAGCTTTGTGGAATCCCGAACGGTTGGCAATCTCCGATCGTAATGTCAGCGCCAAGTTTACCTGGCGCTTCTAAGATACCGAGTGCCAGTGGATTCGCAGAGACGATGAAAAGCGCACCACGTGCATGTGTCGCATCGGCCAATGCTTGTAGTTCTTCGACACGACCGTAGAAGTTCGGATACTGCACGATGACACAGGCGACGTCTTCGATGGCATCGAGTTGATCGATCCGTGTGACACCTTGCTCAAGCGACAATGTCTCGACGTTTAGTCCTGGACCGTTCGCATACGTCCGGACGACATCGTGTGCTTCCGGGTGAACGCCGTCCGAAAGAACGATCGTCTTTTTCTTCGTATGGGCACACGCAAGCATGGCCGCTTCCGCTAACGCCGTGATACCGTCATACATCGACGAGTTCGCGACATCCATCCCTGTCAACTCGCAAATCATCGATTGAAATTCAAAGATCGCTTGTAGTTCGCCTTGCGAAATCTCTGGCTGATACGGTGTATAGGCAGTGTAAAACTCTGAGCGCAGTAACATATGATTGACGACAGCAGGTGCATAGTGATCATAGATGCCAGCGCCAAGGAACGATGGATATTGTTTCGTATTCATGTTTTGGTCGGCAAGCTTCGATAGCGTCCGAATCAAGTCCGTTTCCGGAAGTGGCACACCGACTTCTTCCAATGTACCGTTATCACGGACGGATGCCGGGATATCAGCGAGTAAATCTTCGATCGATGCTGCACCGATCGTCTGTAACATCGCCTGCTCATCTTCTGCTGTCATTGGTAAATAACGAAAATCCATAGAAATATCCCCCTTATTTCGTGCGACGATAAAACGGTGTCGCTGTTCGTTTCGCTGCTAAACGTTTTCCGCGTACTTCCACTTCAAATTGATCTTGTTCCGCTACTTCTGCAGGAACGAGTGCCCAAGCAATCGCTTTTCCGACTGTCGGCGGCAATGTACCTGTCGTCACGACTCCAACGACTTCCCCGTCATGCCAAACCGGTGCATCTTGACGCGCAATCCCTTTATCGAGTAATTCAAGACCGATCAAGCGCCGCGGTGCTCCTTGTTCTTTCTGTTGCAACAAGACTTCCGAACCGACGAACGGTTTGACTTGTGGTTTGACCGCAAATCCCATTCCCGCTTCGATTGGTGAAATCGTTGCTGATAATTCATGTCCATAAAGCGGAAGACATGCCTCAAAACGTAATGTGTCGCGTGCTCCGAGCCCGCATGGTACGACACCTTGCTCAAGCAGTGCTTGCCAGACAGCAGGTGCGTCACCAGCTGCCATGTAGAGTTCGAACCCATCTTCCCCTGTGTACCCACTGCGTGAGACGATCATTTCCACTCCTGCAACCGTCCCCCGTTGGAACTTGAAAAATCCGATTTCTGATAAGACAAGTGGTGTCATGCCAGAAAGAATGGCTTCCGCACGTGGTCCTTGGACAGCAATTTGGCCATATTGTTCCGACTGATTCTCAAGCGTGACGTCCCCTGTTAGATAGTGACGTAAATGTTGTTCGTCTTTTTCAATGTTCGAAGCATTGACGACGAGAAGATAGTCCGTTTCTGCCAAACGATAGACGAGTAAATCATCCACTGTCCCACCGTCTTCTTGGCATAAGACATTATATTGCGCTTGCCCCACCGCAATCTTCGAAATATCGTTCGATAATGTAGCTTGTAAAAACGTCAGAGCATCCGGTCCGCTGACGAACAGTTCTCCCATGTGCGAGACATCGAACATGCCGACATTTTCCCTTACTGCAACGTGTTCTTCTTTAATCGAGGAAAACAAAACTGGCATTTCAAATCCCGCAAAATCCACCATCTTACCGGTTTGCGAAACCGTTTCGAATAACGGTGTTCTTTTCAATGTCGTTTGACTCATACAAATCCCCCTATTTACGAACGTTTTCACTCTCTCTTCTCTTTAATGTTCCATTTTCAAATTCATCTTACCAATTAAAATCATAATTATCTAGTATTATTCGGAAAAAGGAACATACGAAAAAGAGAGAAAGGACCCTGTCCCTTCTCTCCTATTGTTTCATATTCTTCCCATGAAAGCCATTTCAAAATTGTTTGATTCCGGCAGTTCGTTTGATTTCCTCCTGGAGTCGACGACCTTCCGTCACCAATTGACTCGCTCCTTGCTTCACACGATTTCCTTCTTCAGTGATCCGATTAATATTCCCTTTGATTTGATCGATTCGCTGCGTCGTATGATCGATGTTCGTCTGCAAGGTTTGCTGACGAATCGTAAAGCGCTCCATCAGTTGTTTTAACTGCCGAATATCTTGAGACAGCTTTTTTTTGTAAAGACTGAATCCGAACAACACGAGTCCTACGATGGCCAATAAAATAATACCTAATGTAATCCAAATCATAACTTCTCCTCCAATACAGTTTCAATCGCACGCGTTAATTCTTCGATTGATGCCGTTCCTTCAAGTCGGACAGTAGCCACTTCAGCATATAAGGAATAGCGACGTTCAAACAATCGTCTCACTTGTTCCCGTTCTGTCACGAGTGGACGATTTTGATCAGAGGCGATCCGTTCCCAAATCAAATCAAAGGGTGTATCGATCCAGACGACTATTCCGGATTCCTGCATGTACAGTCGGTTCTCTTCTCGTTCGACGATCCCGCCACCTGTGACAACCACTTCGGCTTTGCTACTCTTCAACAATTCGCTCTCATGTGTACGAAACCCTGCTTCGCCATGCTCAGCGAAAAAAGCGGTAATCGTTTGTCCATGTTCCTGTTCGAACCGTTCATCCAGTTCGTCGATCTCGTATCGTATACCCAATCGATGTCCGACGGCTGTTTTACCAGTTCCCATAAACCCAATCAAATAAACCTTACTCATGTGTGACAACCGCCTCGATTCTTTGACCATTCTCTAATCTCGCTTCCATTTTAAAGCCTTTATCGGTCGCTGTACAGCTGACTTGTCCGATTGGATAGCGAAGGGTCTCGTCCTTCGTACAATCTGCTTTTGCCGCTCGGATGAGAGATTCAAGTTGGAGCGCTTCTTGCTCTAACTGATGATGCCGCATCTCTTCGTCAATCTGCTGACAAGAGATCAAGAGCACGACTCCCATTCCTAGAAGTAACAGTAGCGTTTGAATCAAGATGAATCCTTCCTGACGCATCGGAAGGAACGTCTGCTGTCGTTCAACTGAATCGAGAGAATCTCGGCATCCCCTGTCACGGTATATTGTTTGACATCGCGGGCGTATGTCAGTTCACCTCCCTGTTCTTTCTTGAGACGTAGTTGATCTTGCACACGGACGAGACGCCACTTTTCAGCTGTCTCTCCCGGATTGACGTCCATTCCACGAATCTCGTCTCCGAGGCGCTCACACATCGTACTGCGCCACATCAGTCGTTCCACGGTATGAAAGAACAATTCTTCATTCATTCGGTTGACTTCCGGCGGACGAACGAGTGGGGTCAGTGTCAAGATTGCCAGCAGAAGAAGTGGGCTCAGCCATAGGACGAATGACAGTTCGAGAAGGGTCATTCCGGATTCCGCTCGCAAGACACATCGTTTCATTGCACCACGCTCCTTGTTTCAGGACATAGGACGCTGTTCGGTTTTCAACTTGATCCGTAGCCATCTGCTCAAGCTGTTCCGTCTCTTGTTCCCATTTCATTTGTTTCGTCCGTAAATCGAGATAAGGATCAATCGCTAACATCATGAAGATACCGATTGCAACGATAGAAAGCATTACTTCAAGCAAAGAGAAGCCCGCTTGGCGTTCGTTCTGCATACTTCTCACCTCACTTTACGGATTGCCATTTGATAATTCCCAAGTAAGAATTTGATTTCATATTCGGCTGTTGCCGAACGGCAAGACCAGGTCGCTGCATAGATCGAGTGATAGCTTTTAAAATAGATGATGCGATTTGAGGGTGGAACGGTACACGTATGACCATTTTGGAATGTCCGTTGCCATAACAACCGGTCATCCGCAAGGACAAGGTATCCTGTACCGTCTCCTCGAAATCGAAACTGCATCAATGATTGATCTTGCTTTGAGTACTGCATCAGTCGAAGTGTCTGAATATCTTGTTCCATCAGACGAACCTCTTGTTCAAGCGGAATCCAGTCCGGTCGTTTTTCAAACAGTGCCGGTAATAAAAAAACAAGTAAACAAGCAATGATTGTCAGCACCGCCGTCATCTCAAATAAGGTAAATCCACGTTCACTTCGTAAGTTCGCCAGTCTTCGGATCATACGTATACGTCTCCTGATCACAGACGAGAGCATTCGGTTTATCAGCTGTTCCGCGATTGATCGTCTGAAGTGATTCTGGATACTTCTTCTCTTTGGCATAGTAAAGGTTTACTTCTGACCGAATGACTCGAATGTTCGCCTCACAACTCACACCTTTCGCCTGGTCCTTTCCACTTGTCATCGTAGGAATCAAAACGAGCAGTAATAACGAAATGATCAATAAGACGGCTGCCATCTCAAGTAAGGTGAATCCATCCTGTCGCTTTAAGAATTGTTTCATCGTATCGTCTCCTCTGTTTAGAATGGAAGCTGCTGTATCGCTAGCTGAATTGGATAATACAAGATGAGAAACAACGTTCCCGTCATGATCGTCAATCCGCCGTACAAAATCGGCTCGATCCATAACAACTTTTTCTCTAGTTCCTCTTCCATCGACTCATGCAAGAGTGTCGCTTGTTCAAGCAATAACGGTCCAAGATCGCCACTTTCCCGCGCCAAATGGACGATTCCAATTGTCTCGGCTTCGATGATCTCATCTTCGCCAAGCGCTTCTGCAAGTGGTTCCCCTGCCTGTTGTTTAGCATGTAGACGAGCATAGAGATGCCCTTTTTTATTCGCTTGTCCTTGCTCTAGATGGCGAAAGGTCTCTTCGAGCGAGAAGCCAGCATCGATGAACGATCCTACTTCGATCGTGAATAAATAGCTGTAGTAGAGGCGAATCAAACGCTGTAGCGGTTTCAGTCGTAAAATACGGTTTAACGGAAAGAAGCGAAAAAAGAGGTACCCGGAGGTCAACAAAATAACGGGAATACTTGCGAGCAGATATTTCGCAGAGGGGTGAAGAAGGAGATGCAGAAATGAGGGGAGAGTCTTCGGGTCCGACATCTCGAGGAGAGACGGAAATACGTAGAGGGCGTAAAAGAAGAACAGAAGGAATAGACTGGTCGCTAGAACAAGCGGATACCGGATCATCTTCCAAAACTTCGATCGCATTTCTGTTTCGAGGTCGAGCAGTTTCACGATTTGGCGAAGGACGAGCAATGGTCGCTCTGTCCTTTCTCCAACGAAAAGAAGTCGTTTTAAGGTATTCGTTAACGCAAGCGGTTCAAGCGATGCTGCAAAGGAGTCTCCTTTCTCAAGACGTTGTTCCATTTCTCCGACTACTTCCGCGAACGGCTGACGCTCGAATCGTTTTAAAATGAGTAACGTCTCTTTCGCGGAAATGCCTTTTGATAACAAGCGGTGATATCGTTTTAAGAACCGACTTTGATCGCGGCTTGTAAGTTTCTGACGGTACAGCGGACATCCTCTCCTTTTCGCTCGAGATGAATGATGCGTTGACAGACAGCTAGTTCTGACTCTTCGATCCCTAAACTACGCAAGCGCAAGCGCGCCTCATCAATACTTCCAGCGTGTAACGTAAATAACACGACGTGACCACTAAGTGCGGCATTCATCGTCAAACGTGCTGCCTCTCTCGTCCGTACCTCACCAAAAGCAATCCAATCAGGATCCGCTCGCAATATTTCTTCAAAACATCGCGTAGCAGTGAACCCTGCTTTTTCATTTAGTTCCAGTTGCAAGACGTTTGGTACCGTACACTCCACCGGATCTTCAATCGAGATGATTCGTTTTTCTTCCATCGCACTCATCAAGGAATATAACATCGTCGTCTTTCCTGCACCTGTCGATCCAGAAATGACGATACACCCGTGTCGTTGTTCAGCTAACCAAGCGAAGTCCAATTGATCGTGTAACGTTCGTAAAGCCGTTTCTTGAGAGACCGTCGAACGATAAAATCGCCACGACATCGCATCCCCTTGTCGACTCGGCAACAACGAGACGCGCATGCCCTTTTTCCCGTGCGGATACAAACCACTTTGCGGAATCCGCTCATTCTGTTCCTTTAAGTTCGCCTCATAGCGGACATGACTGACAAGTGTCCGGTAACGCGTCAGTTCCACCTCTTCTTGTTCACACAAACCGTCACCCGTTCGACAAACGATTCGGACGCAAGCTTCATTCGGTACGAAATGAACATCTGTTGCACCAAGTGATTCGAATCGTTCCATGAGTTGTGTCGTCCATTCCTTCATTTCTCTTCACCTCCCTACCGCAAACAATACACAAAAAAAAGAAGCCGACCAAACCGGCTTCTTTACGATACGTGTGCGATTGTCCGATGTTTACGCTTCGCCAGTGTCTCAAGACCTGGTTTATCGTATCCGATAACAAGTTGTTTTCCATCAGTGATGATTGGGCGGCGTAATAATTTCGGATTGTCACTCATGAGGCGTAATAACTCACTGAGTTTCATGTCTTCAATATCAATGCCGAGATCCTTGAAGGCTTGACTGCGTGTTGCGAGCAAACTTTCAATCCCATCCGTCGATAATTTCAACAGTTCCATGAGTTCATCAACTGTTGGAGCATTTCTGAACAGATGACGTTCCTCTACATCAACATGTTCCTCTTTTAACCATGATTTCGTTTTACGACATGATGTACAGCTTGGGTATGTGAAAAAGACTAACTCATTCGTCATTTTTGCTCCTCCTCTCAAAGTGCGGGGTTTCATTACAGCTACTATAGCACGTCAATTTGACTTTGTACACCTTTTGTACAACTATTGTACAACTTTTTTTGAAACTTCATCTTTTGTTCACAGTTATTCCTTAACAATCACTAGAACAGGATGGACGGATGATTGTTTGCTTGGTAAAATAAGTACGTATATTGACTATCTGTCGGATTTAGGGGGTTATAGGAATGGGGAGAATGTACCGCGTACTCGGTTTCTGGACTGGTATCATCGCAGTCATGGCATTTATCGGCGCATTGGGTGGCGATGCAAGCTCAAGTGAGCATACGGATTCATTTTTAGTCATGGGCTTCGTCTTCTTAGCACAAACTGTATTTTTTGCAGCGCTCGGTTACTTGCGCTTAACTGAAAAAACGTATGTCTATATCTTTGGAGCTTACTTAACTGTATTTTTCATCGTCTTTACGTACTGGTCGAACTTCCAGATGTAATGAAAAAACTCGTCATCCTTTTGGATGGCGAGTTTTTTTAGTCAGAGGAATGGATTCGACTTCATTTCTTGACGAATCGTCGTACTCGGACCATGCCCTGGATAAACCGTCGTATCTGCCGGTAGTTCCGCGATGAGTCGATCCAGTGAACGCATCAACACGTCTTGATCCCCACCGTATAGATCCGTTCGTCCGACGCCTTGCTGGAACAGGAGATCTCCACCGAACGCGATCCGTTCTCCTTTAAAGTAGAACGTCACACTTCCTGGTGAGTGTCCTGGCGTCTCAAGTACATGCATCGAAAAGCTACCGATCGTCAATCGTCCTGGTTGCAACAAATGATCCGCTGGTTTCATCCGCATCGGTGGCATTCCGAATTTTGCTGAACCATTCCATTCTGGATTACCGAGCCATCCTGCTTCTTCCGGATGCACGTAGACAGGGGCTTCCGTGAAGCGTCGTAACATATCCACACCACCAATGTGGTCAAAATGCGCATGCGTCAACAAAATCGCTTTTAATGTTGCTCCCCGACTTTCAATCTCATCGAAAAACCGCATATCTTCTGTACCCGGATCAATGACGAGACATTCCTTATCTTTAAATAACAAATAACCATTCTCAGATGCCATACCGGAAGTGATCATTACGATTTCCATTCTATAAACCCCCTTTACAATAGACTCTTCTCCTACTATACACGAAATTGTCGAAAGTTCCTGCAACGCCCTCTCGACTTTATCCCGCGAGTCGGATAAACTAAAAAGTGAGATTTAAGTGAAATCTTCGTGAAATTCATAACGTGATTGTTTAAGGGGGAGTACGTCATGCATTTGGATCAACCAATCGGTTGGCTTTTCTTCTTCGTCGCACTCGTCGGCGTTTGGGCCGTCGTTCGTTCACTTAAGAAACGCCAAATGTTTCCACTCGTATTCGCAGGTCTGACTGTCGTCTTATTCGGCTGGTTCGGGATTGCGACATTGATTTACGGCGGTATTCCATCGTAATCAAGATACGCTAAAAAGAGGCTGACTCAAAAGTCAGTATCTACAAAGATAAGGGAGGCAGATTGATGATCTGCCTCCCTTATCTCGTAATAAAAAGAATGACGCGTCACACGCCACTCCTACAGGAAAAAGCGCATTTATGCGCTGTCAGAGACGAATAAGACCCGCTTTCCTGCTTAAATGAAGCAGGAAACTGGCTTGTGTCTCGCCTGAGGAAAGGGCTTGAAAAGATGCGTCATTTTTTGGTGTCAGCCCTTTTATCTAAAATCTGAAGAGAGATGCCTCGCGCATCTCTCTTTTTATTTACCTTTCTACAAAAAAACGAATCCACTCGAAAGTAGATTCGTTTTCCTCATCTTATTTTGAAGTTTGAAGGAAACGGAGCAAGTCACCATAGATGACTTTATCCGAAAGTCCTAACTCCTTCTCGGATTGTTTCGTAGATTGTTTACACATCTCCGCTAACTCTCCATCTTTTACTTCTTCACCCGTCTGACGATCATAACATGTTTCCTGCGTATAGACCGTTTTGTCTGTTATGACGGAACCATCGCGGAACAGCGCATAATCCTTGTGCTGTTTCGAGAAGAGATCGGTACCGAACAACACTTCATTCTTGAAATCTTGTCCTAACAGATGAAGCAATGTCGGTTTAATGTCGATTTGACTCGCGACGTCTTCATGTTTGACACCTTTCGTTTGACCCGGTAAATGGATTACGAACGGCACACGTTGCAATTGTGCGACATCATACGGCGTCAACTCATCTTTGTTCATAAGTTCTGCCATCGCGGCATTATGGTTCGTCGAGATACCATAGTGGTCGCCATAGACCATGAAGATCGTGTCATCCCACGTACCATCTTTTTTCAGACCCTCGATGAATTTACCGAGTGCCATATCTTGATACGCTAGTGCCTGAACGTAGTGGTTCAGCGTTGTAGAACTTGTCTCAAGCGGTGGTACAAGTTCATCTTCTGGTTTTGGCATCTCAAATGGATAGTGGTTCGTCAATGTGATGAACTTCGAATAGAACGGACGTGGTAAATCTTTCAACATCGGCAATGACTGTTCAAAGAATTTATCATCGAGCAAGCCCCACTCCGTCAAATCTGCTGGATCCCCTAAGTCATAATCCGTCTCTGAGAAGAAACGATCGACGCCAAAGCTATTGTAGACGATGTCTCGGTTCCAGAACGATTTGTTGTTCGCATGGAAAACAGCTGAATAATAGCCATCTTCTTTCAACATTTCAGGAGTTGCCCGGAATTCGTTTTCTCCGTTCGTAAAGAATGCTGCACCGCGTCCAAGTGGATAGATCGAGTTCTCAAGAATGAACTCAGCATCTGCCGTTTTCCCTTGTCCTGTATTGTGATAGAAGTTATCCCATGAATGCGATTCCTTAATCAACTTATTCAGGTTCGGTGTAATCTCTTGTCCGTTTGGTGCCTTTAATCCAACTGCAAAGGATTGTGCCGACTCAAAGGAAACGACGATGACGTTTTTTCCTTTGTACTTTCCAAACATAGCTGGGTTCGGTTCAGCATGTTTTGAATCAATGAAGCTTTGAACTTCCGACAGTTCAGAACTGTCCGCGAGTGCTTTTTGCGCAGATGTCTTCGACTGAATGAGTGCGTCATACATATGGAAGTTAAATGTTCCGATGTTTTTAACGAGCAATTCTCGGTCAAAGGCACGTGTGAGCAATTCTGGACGTTCTGTTTCAGCCAGCGTCAAGTTTCCAAGGAAAACGACAACTGCTGCAACGAATGCGAGAATCGCGCGTCCACGTGACGCAACGTTTTTTGACATGTCCATTTTCCGTAAGAAGAACGGTAAGATGATCAAGTCACCGACGATCAATAAATCGGACCAATTCAAGAGTGACCCGAGCGATGCAGAAACAGTCTCTGCATTCGATGTTTGGAACAATACCGGCAACGTCAGATAGTCATTAAAGAAGCGGAAGAAAATGATGTCCGCATATAAAATGAGTGTCGCGACGAACAATGTACCGTAGATGAACCATTTTTGAACATTTCCCCGGAAGAAGAAGCTGAACCCGAACATGAAGAGCGCTGAACTAATTGGGTTAATTAGTAGAATGAATGCTTGCGCAGAGTTTGTTACGGGAACGTTGAAGAAAAGTGTATACGCTAAATACGTTTTTAACCAAATCAATAAGGTCGCAATCCAAAAGAGCTTGTGCTCTTTATAGGTGCTGCGAACGCCTTGACCCATCTTTAGACGCATTCGCGACCAGATGTTTGCGTCTTGCTGCATAAAAACCTGCCTCCTAATTTACATGTGCTTTCTGCTTTCAGTTCACACAACTTACATCATAATTTACATATACCCATATCACGTGAAAATTTTACGCTTAGTTTTACAAAAATGCAACTGGAATCCGGAAGATACTTAACAATCACATAATTACTGTACGTTTGTAAACAAAAAAAAGATTCGCCGAAGCGAACCTTCTACTGAAATTGAATATTATCATTTTTTGAGAAACATCTGCTTCGCAAGCCATGCACAGCCGATGACTCCGGCATCGTTTCCAAGTTCGGCAATCTTGAACGTCGTCGATCCGAAAACACGTGGTAAAGCGAAGCGTTCGAACTGTTTACGCAGTGGTGCAAGCAATGTCTCTCCTGCTTTTGACACACCACCACCGATGACGATGATTTCCGGGTTAATACTGTTCGCTAAGTTGGAGATGGCAAGACCGAGGTGGAACGTCACTTCTTCTACGACTTCCGTTGCGATCCGGTCTCCTTTCTCATACGCTTCGAATACGTCTTTCGCCGTTACTGCCTTGATGTCGTTGAGTAACGTTTCTTTCCCTTTACGCTTCTCAAGACCAAGACGGGCGATCCCTGTTGCTGACGCAATCGTCTCAAGACATCCTTTGCGACCACATCCACATAGAACGCCACCTTCAGGCAACATCGTGATATGACCGATTTCTCCAGCCATTCCGACTGTACCATGCACGATTTGTCCGTTCGTGATCAAACCACCACCGACGCCCGTACCGAGTGTGACAGCAAGGAGTTCTGTTGCCCCACTACCGGCACCTTTCCACATCTCACCGATTGCCGCTGCGTTCGCATCATTTTCAAGCACAGCCGGTAAACCCGTCAAACGTTCGAATTCACCGATGAGTTCAAAGTTATTCCAACCGATATTGACTGCTTTCTCAACGACACCTGTATTAAAATCAATGAATCCCGGCGCACCGATGCCCGCTCCGACGAAATCTTCTGGTCGTTTATTGCTCTCTTGACACTTCTCAAAGAAAGATTTTGCAATATCTCTAGGAATTTGTACGCCATCATTCAAAACGACCGTCTCGATTTCCCACTTTTCTACGATGATCCCTTGCAAATCCAAAATTGCCATCTTGACTGTCGTTCCGCCGATATCAATGCCGAGTAACCATTTCATTGCTTCGTCTCCCCTATACTCATATAATGTCTGCTTCATCATTTTACCGGACATAACCCATTTGCGCAAAGGATTGCACAATCTTAAATGTTATCGGATTGTGAACGCTTTAATTCATGTCGTAAGATTAGTTTCGCTGAATCGTACTGACGTTGTTCCAAAACGCCCGCTTCTTTTAATTCATCGAGTTCAAGCATCATCATCGCGATATCGGACGCTCGATCCCCAAGATAGATGAATGTCCCGTATGTCTTGAGTAACTGCTGTACGTCATACAGTGTCTTCATCGACCATCGGCTCCTTTACATAGGCATGTAGCAAATCATACGTCGCTTGTAACGACGTCTCATGCGTACGTTCGTACGAATGACTCGATTCGATTCCCGGACCGAACAATCCGTGCCGGACGTCGTGGCCCGCACTTACTGCTGCCGAGGCATCCGAGCTATAGAACGGATAGATATCAACTTTATATGGAATGCTATTACGTTGTGCTAAGCGTGTTAACTGGTGGCGTAAAGCTAAGTCATACGGACCAGAACCATCTTTGGCACAAATAGAGACTGTGAATTCATCGGAGTGTTGCCCCTCTCCTAGTGCTCCCATGTCGACCGCGATGTATTCTGCGACTTCTTCCGTGAATCCAGCATTTCCACCGAATCCGACTTCTTCGTAATTTGAAATCAGGATTTGGACCGTGTGTGGTAGTTCGATTGTTTTCCATTCCTTGATCAATTCAAGCAACAAAGCAACAGATGCTTTATCATCGAGATGGCGCGACTTCACGAATCCTGTTTCCGTATAGAGGAATCGCGGATCAAACGTTACGATGTCTCCTACTTCAATCCCCGCGACGCGCGTCTCTTCTGCTGTCGTCGAACGGATATCGAGCCGTACTTCGATATTATCAGCGGATCGTTCCGTTTTGTTCGTCTCGCGCGACGTATGAACACTCGAATGGTGGAACACGATCGTACCTGAAATCGTTTGACCGTCCATCTTGTGAATGAGACAGTTCTCACCTTCGATCGCTGTCCAAGCATATCCCCCCAGTTGTGATAAACGAAGTCGTCCTGTTGGTAAAATTTCTTTCACCATCGCTCCTAGTGTGTCGACGTGTGCCGTCAGTAACCGCGTGCGCGTTGAAGCACCAGGTAGTGTCGCTAAAATCGCTCCTTTTTCAAGCTTTCGATACGTGATCCCTTCTGCTACCAATCGTTTTTCTACATATGTAATAGCTTCTTTTGTCGAACCTGTTGGACTCGGAATCGAGACAAGCTCTTCAATCGTACGTATGACTTCTTTCATGTTCATTCGCTCCCTTTCAATCGGACTACGACGTGACATCCGCTTTGTTCTCATGATAACAAATATTCATTCTTTGCCGATACTGATATCCTACGGATACCATGCGAAAAAGCTGTAGCGCTTTTTTGCTACAGCTTCTTTCCACACCATCTCAAGAACTTAGACGTACTTCTTCATCCAAATATCATCACGATATGTGCCGTCTTCTAATTTTACGGAATCTGGATCTTCGGCATATACTTCAAAACCGAGCGACTCATAAAGATTTTGTGCGGCTTCGTTCCCTGATAAAACGGCAAGAATGACTTGCTCGACGTCCGGTAACTTCTTCGCTTCCTCGATTAAGGCTTCCATCAGAGCGCGACCAGTACCCCCACGATATTCAGGTGATACGTATACTCCGGAAATCATCGCTTTATGCGATTCACGTGACAATTCATATGGTTTGACCTGACCAAACCCAAACAATGTATCACCGTCGAACATACCAAGCCAAACCTCATCGGAGTCGGGTTCTCCCTCAAGTCCTTCTTGTACTTCGCGGAGCGGGGTTTGCTGTTCATCATCAAACGAATGACCGAATGCATCTGGATGATTTTTTAATCCCTCAAGGCGTAGATTCCAGTATTGTTCTGCATCCTCTTTAGTTAGTTTTCGAAAAGTATACATGACTGTCGGTTCTCTCCTTTTTGGGTATCATGACGTACAAAAAATGACGTAAAAACCCTTCTATCTCTTACTTAACCCTTTTCTAGTAAAATAAAACCTAGATTTTTCTCTTTTTACTACCGGACGAATAGATGTAATTATTAACGTGTTTGTTCTCCACATCAAAAAAACTCAAGTGTGGACAATATGAAGCAGGTCCGACACTTGAGTTTTTTGCTACTTTATTTCGTAACACCTTCATCATGATTCGTACGATTATCCTTGTAAGACGGGTTCAAGCGTCTGACGCAATACATCAGCAGAATGATGGAATTTCTTCAACTCTTCATCCGTCAATGAGACTTCAATGATTTCACGCACACCTTGACGATTGATGATGGCAGGAACTCCAATATGGATACCGGAAATTCCATACTGACCATCGACATGCGCACCGACCGTCAACAGACAGTTCTCATTTCCGAGGATGGCACGAACGATCCGAACGAGCCCAAGCCCAATCGCATAATAGGTTGCCCCTTTGCGCTCGATAATATGATAAGCAGCATCTCGGACGTTGATGTAGATTTGATCAAGATCTGCTTGAGAATAACGATCGTCTTCAGCAAGTAGTTCATCAATCGTTTTTCCATAAATGCGGCTGTTACTCCAGGCAGCGAATTCCGTATCACCATGTTCGCCAAGAATATAGGCATGGGCATTTCGGGAATCAATGTGAAAGTATTCTCCGAGCATTTGACGCAGGCGCGCTGTATCAAGCACCGTTCCTGATCCAAATACGCGGGATTTCGGAAGACCAGAATATTTCCAGGCAAGATGCGCCATGATATCAACCGGATTAGAAGCCACGACGATGATACCATCAAAACCGGAATCCATGATTTGACGAATCATTTCTTTCATGATCAACGCATTCTTTGCAACGAGATCGAGTCTTGTCTCACCTGGTTTTTGTGGAGCGCCTGCCGTGATGACGACGACTTCCGCTTCGCGGCAGTCCGCGTAGTCTCCAGCCCATATTCGCATCGGTGAAGAGCTAAATGGTGTTCCGTGGTTTAAGTCCATTGCCTCGCCCTCTGCTTTGGCTTTGTTGACATCAATGATGACAAGTTCTTCACAAAGTCCAGCTGTTGACATCTGATAGGCAAAGCTTGAACCGACTGCACCAGCTCCAATGAGGGCTACTCGTGTCACTTTCGCATGTAATTCCATATCGTTATGTCCACCCTTCCATTCGTCCTAAAAGTTTGTTAACTATCTCACAAGTAAATTGTAACATCTTTCACATTATTTGTATCATGTGAAATTAATCACATTTGTCCATTTTGTGTCATTGATATCCTAACATAAGGAATTACATGCTCACATACTTTCCAGTTACCAAAATCGAACGATGATAAACCCGATTCCGCTTGCCAAACCACTCGTTAAGACATTGACAGCATCATTCCCTAAAAATCGAATGCCTGAAACGTAAGCTGTCGGTTGACCATGGTGCTCTCGCTTTTCCGTGTATTCCCCACAAACCGTACATCGGTAAACGCGTTGCCCTACCGCTCCAAATAGTGTATCCAGTAGGCTCCCGAGTACACCGATGCTTGTTACGAGTAAGACGTGTCTTAAAGAAAGAGAAAATATCCAATGCGCTGCTACAGCGATGAACGCAGCTCCTGCGATCGTACCGATCGTTCCAATCAGCGACATCGCTCCACTCGTTCCTGCTGGTACCCGTCGTAACGTTTTGAGAGACCACGGATCACGTCTTGAGAGCGGTCCGATTTCAGATGCCCACGTATCAGCATTCGATGCTGCGATGACGAATAGAAATAACAAGAGATACGCAAAATCCATCGTCATGGCATACGCTAAGGCAGCAACGAACGCTACCCCTCCATTCGCAAGGACTTGCCATCCGTCACGCGCGCCGTCTTTCTCAACGATGGAGTCGACCGATTGTTTTCTAGATCGTCCGACCTTCGATAACAGACTCGAGCTACCAAAGAAGAGTAAGAGTACTACTAATCCTTGCCAACCGAATCCGAATGAGACACCACTACCGACGAGCAGGGTCATGATAGCACCACTTGTCGTCAATAAACGAAAAGATCGTCCGGTCCAAGCAAGCAATAGACAAAACAAAATGGTCGCGCTCAACATCGGATGACCTCTAATTCAGTGACGATCAAGTCAACGGGGATATCAAAGGCTTCCACTTCGAAATCTGGAAGAAGTTGTTCAGAAAAGGCAATCGATACTTTACATCCTGTATATGGCACGAGTGCACGATCGTAATAGCCTCCTCCCCATCCTAAACGATAGCCGTCCCGACGATAGGCGCGACCCGGAACGAGGCAAAGCTCTGCTTGATCAAGTGAGGCGCGACGTGCTGAAGCGATCGGTTCAGCAATCCCCATCTGATTTGCTTGCAGTTGATCTTCTGGTCCATGTTCATAAAAGACCATCTCGTCTCCGACTACTTTTGGTATCAAGACCGTCTTGCCCTCTTGCCACGCTTGTTCAATCAGCATTCTTGTATCACATTCATTTCGAAAAGCTAACGTGATCGCGACACAGGTCGCTTGTTGCCATTCAGGTAGTAACAAGACATGTTCGTGAATCAATCGTTCCTTTTCCGCACGGTTCTCCATCACATCTAGTCGTTCTTTGATCAGACGGCGTACTTCTTGTTTGTTCATAGTTGTCTTCCTTTCTACAAAAAAAGCCATCACACGAAGTGACGGCTTCCATCTCAATTATTTCACTTCACGGTGAAGTGTGTGCTTACGGAGACGTGGGTTGTATTTCTTCAACTCAAGACGCTCTGGGTTGTTACGCTTGTTCTTTTTAGTGATATAAGTACGGTCACCAGTTTCAGTGCAAGCTAATGTGATTTTAACGCGCATGGGATTCCCTCCTATCTAGCTCTCGATGTATCAAGTGATTTTGCTTTACATAAGGTTAAGCATACTCAAGTATCGTACCAAGAAAGGAAAGGAATTGCAACTGTTCATCCGTTCTTTTTCGGATTCGTCACGTGTTGATATGGTTTTTCAAGGTTCTCTTCAAAACGCAACGGCTTCTTTTCGACGTGATACTCTTGTTCCACCCCGTGACGTGACTCTTCTCGTTCTAGATAAACGATCGCTGATTGGCGCAACGCGTCTCCTTCAAGTCGTTTTAAAGCAACGACTAGACCGCCTGAACGATCAGGCGAACGCTCACTTTCGATATCGTAGACGTTACTGACGAGTGGTAACTCTTTGATCTTAGCGATGGCTTGGGCAGCTGATGCGGTCTCCATGTTGAAATTGTGGATGACTGCGAAATCAACGATCTTACTCAAGGCTTGCGCTTGACGTAAGAAGGCTAAGTTTAGAGCCGCCAATTGGTTATAAGTTTGAACGAGCGGTAGACCCGTCACTTGCACTCCGTAAACATGAACGCCTTCTTCAAATCGATACGCCTCCTGATGTTCCGTGACGACATAGACATTCTCACCAGCAGCAGCGAGCCGTCGAGCGAGCTCCGAAGCTGGCCGATCTGACGCATCATATTGTCGGATGAACAATAAGATGGCGTCTGTATTCCAAGATTTCTCACGCTTCACTGCCACGTAGTAATCATGTGCCGTCAAGAAGACATCTGGTTCAATATCTGAATCTTGAAGGAAAGGATATTCGCGATATCGATCATCCAACCATTCCACCGTCAGCTCCTCAGCATCCAGTCGACGCTCGGTTTCTTCAAAACGTAAGATGTGCTCACGGAAACGGTTCGCAGCGTATTGCGCTGTCGTCTGTCCATCGAGGATGAACGGCCAGTCGCTCGAGACAGCGAGGAGGTATTCTCGAATGAGTTGACGCTTCGCTTTGACAGTCAACGCATCTTGATGACGATTTCGGGCTACGACACCTGCTAGTCTCTTTTCAAGCTGATGGAGATGACGAATCATCCAGTCATTCCGTTCATTGATCCAGACTTCCGCGTAGCCTTTTCGTCCCCACGTTCCCATCGCGACATGTGCCGTGTCGATGTCTTGGAAGTGACGTTCGAGGAAGATCGCTGGTGAAATCGACTCAATTCCTTGGTCTTCTAAACGTTCCATCGCTTTACCGAGGAAGTCGGGACCTTCAAACCACCAGTGACCGAACAATTCGGCATCAAATGGTGCTGTGACAAGGAACGGTGGGAAGTCTTGTCCTTGATGCGCATCTAAATGTTCACCGAGTGCTTGTGCGAAGTCTGCTGCGTGCTCACTTGTCCGTTGCCATGCCCAATCACGGACGTAATAGTCTTTTTGATCCGTTTCTCCTGTTACACGATGCAATTTCAACCCTGTATCATAACGTAAGCCTTCCGGGTGCATGAACTCAGCGATTTGATCCCACTCTCGATCGTACGCAAGGTCACGATAAAACTCGCGGTAATCCGGATGACCCGGGTATCCGATGACAGAGCTCCAAATCTTCCCGGAAATGATTTGATCACGCGGGAAGAGTGCCACACCGTGTGGCGAATAAACAGGTGCTCCGATTCCGTGTTTCGGTGACGGATCTGCGTTTAAAATCGAATGTTCGTCGACAAATGTATAACGAATGCCCTCTTCGTACAAAATACGGTCAAGTCCTGGCGTATATGCACATTCTGGCATCCAAAGACCTGACGGACGGAATCCGTAATGACGTTCGAAACAGTTCAATCCCGTTTGAATTTCAGAACGTGCCGCTTGTTCAGACAACATGTGCGGACTGAATCCGTGTGTCGCCGTACACGTAATCAAATCGAGATATCCTTGCTCCTTGTAATGACGGAATGCCCGGTTCAAATCTTTTTCCCAGTGAAGGAACGTATTTAATAAATCTTGATAGCGGTCTTGATAGAACAGAAGCGCATCTCGTTCCTTTTGATCGAGCTCTCGCTCTAGTTCCTGGCGAATCAATCGTAACGTATCCTCGATATGCTCAATATAACGCTCTTGAATCAATGGGTCGGCAAGCATCTCGATGACGGGTGGTGAAATGCTGACCGTCCAACCGAGCGGACGTGACAAACGATCGACTTCCCAAAGCAACGGGATGTAAGTTTCTGAAATCGCTTCGTACATCCATCGTTCTTCTAGGCGATGCGCCTCTTCGTGACGGATATATGGTAAGTGTGCATGTAAGACGAGTGAAAAATATCCTTTTCGCATAGATTCTCTTCCTTTCCCTCTCTCTAATTCCATTACCGGACGCGATCGAAATAGGAATACGGACGTAATACTTCGACCCATTCCGGTTGTTCGACCTCTCCGTATTGCCAATGTTGCACGACTTCCGCGAACCGTCCGTCCGTGACTGGTTCGTCACGTGGCGTTTCGACTGGTTTTGAACGCAGTACTGGAACAAAGTCCCCGTCAATCGTTTGAATGCCCCATTCAATGATGTATGTAGTATTCGGGGTTACCGGTCGTACGAACCAAGCGTTCGTCATCTCCGGTAGTTCAAACTGATACGTTCGGTTCGCTTGTCCTTGTTCGTATTCAATAAGCGTGACATCAATGATGCGTAATTCTTTACGGAACGAATCAAACGTCGTGTGATAGTGCGTCTCAAGCAACTGTTTCGACAGTTCGGATAATTCCCAGTAGACGTATAACGCTGTCGGTGACTGAACGATAGCGTGGAGGATGTCATCCTCGTAATGCGTCGCCATTCCAAACGCGTCGCGTTCTAGCGAAGGTACCAAGTGCACAGACGGTACGACGTCTAAAACCGGTGCAGTCGACTTTTTCGTCTGCTTAACCGTTTTTGATTTTACTTTCGGCGCTGCTGCAGAAGGTTGTTCTGTTAACGATTTACGATATTTAGTCCAAGCATATTTGATTTTCCCTTCAGTCGTATCCAATTGAGCTGCGATTTGTTTTGTTGTCAGCCCTTGTTCTTTCATTTTAATGATTTGCTCAAGCATTCCCAATCACCTCTCTGTCATTATTCACTTCTTTCCTATTCTACAAACGTGTTTCGAATCCCTTTACAAAAAAAGTAGGCAGAGGAAATTCCTCCTGCCTACTTGATTCATCCGTTTAAATCATAATGTTTTCCTTTTTCGAGATAGATCAGATGCTCCCCGACGTTCGTCAAGTGATCACCCATCCGCTCGATATAGCGACAAATATTCGTGAATTGCATGACTTCATCGATGACGATCGGCTGAAGCGACATATGACGCATGTACTGACGAAGTGCCTTATATGTCGTCTCATCAATGACGTTATCGAGATCAGACAAGGCTTTTGCTTTCTCGACATCTCCGTCACGATAGGCGACGATTGCAGTTTCCGTCATATCCAGTAATGTCTCGAATGCTTCCTTCAACAAAGAGATATCGATGACATACGGGAATGTTTCGACACGAAGAACCGCTTTTGAGATATTCCCCGCATAATCGGCAATCCGTTCGAGATCCGACGAAATTTTCATCGCCGTGATGATTCGTCTTAAATCTGTCGCAACGGGTTGTTGCTTCGCGATTAATAGGATCGCATCATCGTTGATTTCAAGCTCAAGATCATCGAGTTCATTATCGTTTTCGATGACACTCCGCGCGATGTCTTGATCATATTTTTCGAGTGCTTCTGCCGTCGTTGCGATCTGTTGCATCGTCTTACGAGCCAGTAAAAAAACCTTTTGATCGAGTATTGCAAGATTTTCTCCAAAAATCGTACGGTTCGCTGCCATTCGTCTCGTCTCCCCTTCTTATCCGAATCGTCCTGAAATGTAATCTTCCGTCCGCTTGTCACTCGGATTGCCAAAGATCCGGTCTGTTTGATCGAACTCGACGACTTCACCATTCAAGAAGAACGCTGTTTTATCCGAAACACGTGCCGCCTGTTGCATGTTGTGTGTCACGATGATGATCGAGTAGTCTGATTTTAACTCTTGGACGAGTTCTTCTACTTTTAATGTAGAAATCGGGTCAAGTGCCGATGTCGGCTCATCCATCAAGATGACATCTGGCTCGATTGCAAGGCAACGCGCGATACAAAGACGTTGTTGCTGACCACCAGAAAGACCATAGGCATTTTCGTTCAAGCGATCTTTGACTTCATCCCAGATCGCTGCACGGCGTAAACTGCGTTCAACGATCTCGTCGAGGATTTTTTTGTTTTTGACGCCATGGACACGGGGACCATAAGCGATGTTGTCATAAATTGATTTTGGGAATGGGTTCGGTTGCTGGAAGACCATTCCGACCGATGTCCGTAATTCTTCGACACCGTATTCTTTATCAAAGATATTACGGCCGTGATACTCGATTGCACCATTCGTCCGTACGATCGGAACGAGTTCGACCATTCGATTCAATGTTTTGATGAATGTCGATTTCCCGCAGCCAGACGGTCCAATGATTGCCGTGACTTCATTTTTCTTAATATCGAGATTGACATCTTTCAGCGCATGATCGTCACCGTACCATAAGTTTAAGTCTTTGACGTTATAGACGCTCTCACGTGCTGCTACTGGTTGGTTCATACGCTCTGTCCCTTCTGTAACGACTGATTTCGTATTCAGCTTCGTATCCATCATCTGTCTTCCTCCTTAAAAGAAATCCCTTCTATCTATCTCGTTCGATTAATAGCGTTTTGAGAATCGGTTCCGAATCCAGATTGCAAGTGAATTCATCGTCAAGAGGATAACCATTAAGACGATGATGCCTGCCGCTGCAAGTCCTTGGAAGTCCGCTTGTGGACGACTTGTCCAGTTGTAAATTTGAATCGGTAATGCTGTGAACTCCGAGAAAATACTTTCTGGCGCACGAGCGATGAAAATCGCAGCTCCGACCATGATAAGTGGTGCTGTTTCACCAATTGCTCGGGATACAGCCAAGATGATCCCAGTAATGACACCCGGTAATGATGCCGGAAGAACGACTTTGAACGTCGTTTGCCATTTTGACGCACCGAGTGCAAGTGATGCATGACGCATTGCTTGTGGAACGGCACGGATTGCCTCTTGAGACGAGACGATGACGACCGGAAGACTCATCAATGCTAGTGTCAATGCTCCTGCAATCAATGTTGAACCGAAGCCCATGTTACGTACGAAGAACGTCAAACCAAGTAAACCGAAGACGATCGATGGTACACCTGCAAGGTTTGAGATGTTGACTTCGATGAATGAAGTCATCCGACTCTTTTTCGCATACTCTTCTAGATAAATCGCTGCTCCGACACCAATGATGAAAATCATTGGGATGATCAAAAGCATCAAGAAGATCGATCCCATTAAAGCTGGATAAATCCCAGCACGTTCCGAACGGCGTGATGGTGCATTTTGCAGAAACTCAAGTGATAACCATGAAGCACCGTCACGGATGACGCCGAACAGAAGAATACCTAAGACGACGAGACCAAAGAACAGTCCAGCAAGGAAAATGACTTTTGTGACGTTGTTGACGACGAGTCGCTGGCTAATCGATTTCTTCACCGCGACCGGATCAATGAATTTTTTCGAGACAGGTTGCTTTTCTGGTAAGGCCATCTTAGTACTCCTCTCTGAAGCGGCGTGTGATCCAGTTCGCAAGTAAGTTCATCACTAATGTGAAGACAAACAAGAGTGTACCAACCGCATAGATACTGTAATATTCGACAGTTCCAAATCCAGCATCACCTAAGGCGACCTGAACGATATACGCTGTCATCGTTTGGACTGGCTCGAGTGGATCGATCGCAGCTGTCGGATTCGAACCACCAGCGATCGTTACGATCATCGTCTCACCGATTGCACGTGACATACCGAGTACGATCGATGCAATGATACCTGATAATGCAGCTGGAACGACGACTTTCAATGCAACTTCAAGACGTGTCGAACCGAGTGCAAGCGCACCATCGCGAATTTTTTTCGGAACGGAGCTCATCGCATCCTCAGAAATCGAAGCGATCATTGGAATGATCATGATCCCGACGACGATCCCCGGACTGAGCGCATTGTAAATTTGAATACCTGGAATCAACTTGACAAGCAATGGTGTGACGAACGTCAATGCGAAGAATCCGAAGACGATCGTTGGAACACCTGCTAACACTTCAAGAATTGGTTTTAAGATACGGCGTGCGCGGTCTGACGCGTACTCACTTAAATAAATCGCTGATGTGAGACCGATCGGCACGGCAACTAGCATCGCAATCACGGTAATCTCAAGCGTACCGACGACAAGTGGCCAAATTCCATACTCTGGTTTTGAGTTGAGTGGATACCAGCTCGTACTGCCGAAGAATTCCTTGAACGGAACGACTTCGAAGAAGTGTTCTGTTTCAATGACTAACGTGAGAATGATGCCGATGGTCGTAACGACCGAGACAAACGCACAAAGGAATAACACGATCGGCATGACGCGTTCCATGACGTTTTTCATACTATATTTTTGCTGTCGGTTCTGTTGAATCAGCTCGCGAACCGATTTATTTTGTGTTGAACTCATCCTTCTTCACTCCCTACTCCTTCTTGACATGAGAACGGGACCCAACCGGTACAGACTTCCCCGGTTGGGCCATCCTCATGACTCGATGATTTATTTCATTGCATCTTCAATTGCTTTTGCGTTTTCATCGTAACGATCTTGCGGCATTTTGATGTATCCAACTTCTTCAGCAAGATCACCAGCGTTTTCGTTCGTGAACTGAACGAAATCAGCGACTTGTTTTTTGTCTTTCATTGATTTGTTATTGATGTACGTGTAGATTTCACGTGACAGTGGATAAGAAAGATCTTTAATCGTTTCTGGTGTTGGATCAACTGCATCTTTGCCTTCAGCAGCAAGTGGTACTTCTTTCAACTTATCTTTGTTTTCAGCGTAGTATGCATATCCGAAGTATCCGATTGCGCCTTTTGTTCCTTCAACACCTTTGACGAGAACGTTATCATCCTCTGATAATTGAACATCTTTACGCATGTCTTTTTTCTCAAGTACTTCCTCAGAGAAGAAGTCGAATGTTCCTGAATCTTTACCTGGGCTGAAGAATTTTAATGGTTCAGCCGGATAAGAAGAATCAACATCTTTCCAAGTCTTGATGTTCGGGTCGAGCCAGATTTTCTCGAGTTGCTCCATTGTGAGTTCTTTTACCCATGTATTTTCTTTGCTGACTGCGACAGTCAAACCGTCATATGCGAGTGCCATTTTCGTGAATTCAATGTTATTCTTTTTCGCTTCAGCCGCTTCTTCTTCTTTAATTTCACGCGACGCGTTTGAAAGATCTGTTTCACCAACGACGAAGCGTTTGAATCCGCCACCTGTACCAGAGACACCGACTGTGACATCTACATCAGGTTGTTCCATCGAATATTCTTCACCGACAGCTTCCATGATCGGGAAGACTGTAGAAGAACCGTCGATTGCGATTTTTCCTTTTAAATCAGATGAACTAGCAGAACCGCCTTTATCGTTACCACATGCTGCCCCCACTACTGCGATTGATGCTACCGTTGTGATGAGTGCTGTTTTTTTCATCCAAGACATGATTAATTTTCCTCCTCGAAAGTATGTCGCTGACGATGCTACGACTTTTTATCCGTTTTCCTTACAAGACTTATACTACGGATGAACTATTAAAACGAAATGAATCCAACGTAAAAGAATTGTAAAGGCGTGTTTTTTGGTGTTTACAATTCGAAATCCATTAGAAAAAAAGGTCAATGCAAACAAAAAAACGAGAGTGATTGCTCACTCTCGTTTTCCATCTAGTTAATTTGGCTTAGTTTGCCACGGGATATCTTTGACATTAAAGTACGCTTTGACAAGATCGTGACCAATTTTCGAGTTGACGGTTTCTTGTTCCATATAAGGAAGGAACACGGCCCACGCCATCTCTGGATTATCATACGGCGCCCAGCCAACGAGGTTCGAGTTCAATGAACGAACCGGTTGACCGCTTCCGTCACGTAAGGCGATTCCATCGTCACCATAGACACTGACCTGCGCTGTACCTGTTTTAGCAGCTGCATCAATACCAGTTTGTGCGATGATTTTTGCTGTACCACGCTCTCCCTTGACAACACGATGCAATCCTTCTCGAACATGATCAATGTTATCTTGACTGACTTCAATCCGATTCAGGTAATTCGTCTTGAAGCTATAATCAACTTGTTTTGTCCCTTTTTCAATCGAATTCGACGCGAGCACTTCTTTTAAGAAGTGCGGCTGAACACGATAACCACCGTTGGCAAGCGTTGAAATATACTGTGCGACTTGTAGCGGTGTAAAGGCATCATACTGTCCGATGACTCGGTCCATGAGTAGCGTGACACGGTCAGGTGTCCCTTGAACACCTTTTGCTTCGTACGGTAAATCAACACCCGTTGTCACTCCAAGCCCGAACTGACTATAGTAATTCTGCATGATCGCAGCTGCTCCGTCCACACTTGCTCCGGCAATACCGTTACTTGGGTACTTCGCCATCCGCATCGCAATATTAAACATATAAACGTTTGATGAACGCTCAAGTGCCGTCAAATCTGTGATTGCTCCCATGTTGACGTACGATGCTTTTTTTGTACCCCCGATTGTAATCGGAGCATCATTGATGACTTCGTTTTGACGGATGACACCCTCTTCGAGTCCCATCGCAACTGTTGCACCTTTGATCGTCGAACCAATCTGAAGGGATGTCAACACGTTATTGATTGCGACATCTGAGAACTTACCGGTTGATGGATCCAACTTTTGACCAGACATCGCAAGAATCTCACCTGTCTGTGGATTCATGACGACGGCGTAACCTTCTTTTAGATAACGACTCCCCATGCCACGTCCCATTTTAATGGCTTGTTGCATGATTTGGTCGACTTGTTTGTTGTACTCCGCATCCACGGTCAGAACGAGATCCTTACCAGACTCGCCTTCCTCACGTTTTGGATCACCGACCGGCTCGCCGTTGAACGTCTCATACACATCGTATGCCGGTTTCCCGCGCAGTAGATCTTCATACTGTTGTTCAAGGAATGATGTCCCGACACGGTCATTCAAGCTGTAGCCTTTTGCTTTAAACTCCGCTTGTTGTTCTGCTGGAATCTTCGAGTACTTCCCAAAGATGTTCCGAAGTGTTCCTTCATATGGATAAGAACGTTCGTAGAACGGTTCCACCGATACACCTTTTAAATCTTCTAGGTTTTCATCGATGATCGCCATCTCTTTTGCAGAAGCACCGAGTTTGACGAGTTGTGGATCAAGCGCATATCCGACTTCCATGTTGTGTTTGATCGCAATGACTTCCATCGTTTGATCGTCATAATCGATATCGTCTTTCGTAATCGCATCTAATCGGATTTGATCCTGTTCTGCGATTGATAGTTTACTTTGTGCTTCTGCTGAAGGATATTTCTGTTTGACGGCTTCTTGATAACGACGATCAGACTCTTTCGTGTTTGTCGCGATCCAGAAGTCCTTAATATCACGTTCTGTGACTTTCCAATCTTTTTTAGGCAAATCAATGATTGCCGCAAGGCGCTGTGCAATCTCAATGCGTTCATCGACTTTCGTCGTTTGTGCTCGACGGTAGACGATGGAGTATTTAGAAATCGTATCAACCAAAAGACGACCATCCCGGTCATAAATCTTTCCGCGTGGCACTTCATATTTTGATGCGATCATTTCTGTTTTTTGAACTTCCCGCGAAATTTTCTCACCATTGACGATTTGCACGACTCCTAAACGGAAAATCAAAATCGCAAACAATAAAAAAACGACGAAGAACATTAAATTCAGACGAAGCGGCAGATGATTACGCCGTCTTCCTCGTACGGTGATTCGTTTAGCCATGGCGTACTCCCCTATCGTTCAAAAGTCATCTTGTTTCATTATATAGAAGGAAACTTTCCATAACAACCTATCCCATCATTTTCCGCATTAAAAAAAGCGTATCGTTCACAATTGAACGATACGCTCGTTTTCACATTACTTCGCGTCAGCGTAAAGCTTCGCTACGTGATCCCAATCAACGACGTTGAAGAACGCATTGATGTAATCAGGACGACGGTTTTGATAGTTGAGATAGTATGCATGTTCCCAAACATCAAGACCGAGGATTGGTGTTTTGCCTTCCATGACTGGTGTATCTTGGTTCGGTGTCGAAACGACCGCCAATTTTCCACCGTCAACGATTAACCAAGCCCAACCTGAACCAAAACGAGTTGTTGCTGCTTTCGCGAACGCATCTTTGAATGCATCAAATGATCCGAATGATTCATCGATTGCTGTCGCGAGTTCCCCTGTTGGAGCAGCTCCATCGTTCTTCTTCAGCAGTTTCCAGAAGAATGAGTGGTTCCAGTGACCGCCACCGTTGTTACGGACTGCAGTTTGAATGTTTGCTGGGAGAGCATCCAAGTTTTGAAGAAGTTCTTCAAGTGACTTTCCTTCATGTTCTGTACCCTCAAGCGCCGCATTCACGTTCGTGACATACGTGTTGTGGTGTTTCGTGTGGTGAATCTCCATCGTACGAGCATCGATATGTGGCTCAAGCGCATCATAAGCGTAGCCGAGTTCTGGTAATTCAAATTTTGACATGTTCATGTCCCCCTTTGTGCTATTTTCGAAAACTTCAATACCCTTTAAGACTAGCAAAAGAACCTGTGTTGACGCAAGTCAAGACCCTCGGATTTACTCGACTTCTCGTGGAGCAAAAACCGAGACACCTCCACCTGGAACTGGGAAGACACCGAATCCTTCATCGTCGATCACAACTGGGTGATCTTGGTGGTTCGTATAATCGAACCACTCTTGTCCCGCACGCTCTTCACCAACGAACATGCGCTTCTCGCACATGTCAGCATTCGACAATAAGACAGCACAGCCAGAGTTCTCGATTTCTTCTACGCCTCGACGAACCCAACCGACGCAATGCGGATCATCGAGATAATCTTCTTGGTCACCATATGCTTTGTGATAACGTGCATACAGTAAAGCATCAATCATTTCTTTTTTACCCTCTACAGGATGAGGTCCTTGCACTCCATAATAGTCACCGTAGAAGACACATGGATAACCGTCTTTACGAAGTAAGATCGATGCATACGCATGCTGTTTGAACCAGTCATCTACCCATGATTCGAGTGATTCACCTGGTTGTGAATCATGATTATCGACGAACGTGACGGCATTCGTCGGGTGTGATTCGACGAGCGTATCTGCAAACAACGTTGTTAAATCAAACTCTTGTCCCTGGTTCGAAGCTTCATGGAATTTATAATGAAGGGGAACGTCGAACAAATCGATCGTGTAATCAACGCTATCAAGGAAATGACGGCAATCATCGAGATCTGATTTCCAGAACTCCCCGACCATATAGAAATCGCCATCATTTTTCTCGATCATCGATTTTGCAAATTCATGAACGAATTCATAATTGATATGTTTGATGGCGTCGAGTCGGAATCCTTGGCAGTCAATCGTCTCTTGGAACCAATGCCCCCAGCGGATCATCTCTTCACGTACTTCCGGATGGTTATAATCGATGTTCGCGAACATCAAATAATCATAGTTTCCGAATTCGTCATCGACTTGATCGTTCCAGTCTTTATTTTTACCGGATATCTTGAAGACACCGGTTTTTTCTTCACGGGCATCGAAATCCGTTCCATTAAAGAATTCATGTGTCCAGACAAAATCCGAATATTTTCCGTTTCGACCAGGGAACGTAAATTTCGTCCATGCTTCGATTTCGAATTCTTCTGAAATTTCTTTCGAACGGTCTTCTGGATGGACCTCAACGACATTGATTGTCTCAAGTTCATCGGCTGCTGCTTTATGGTTCATGACAACATCCGCATAAATGGCGATGTCATTCTCACGAGCGACTTGAATCGCTTCGACGAGTTCATCCTTTGTACCGTATTTTGTACGGACCGTTCCTTTTTGATCAAATTCGCCTAAATCATATACGTCATAAATTCCATATCCTGTATCTTCATCTGATTGACCTTTTGACGCCGGTGGAATCCACACGGACGTGATGCCGGCAGCACGTAATTCAGGCGCCCGCTCTTTCAAGCGTTGCCAGTGCTTCCCATCATTCTCTACATGCCACTCAAAAAACTGCATCATCGTATGGTTACGTTCCATCTCTCTTCGCTCTCCCTTAGTTACTATAGTATGAATATTATTACAATATCTTTACTATTCCCCGGAGGAACAAAAATAAACGCACCTCGTTTTTCAACGAGGTGCGTTCTACTGAATGGACCCTGCAGGGCTCGAACCTGCGACCGGACGGTTATGAGCCGTCAGCTCTAACCAGCTGAGCTAAGGGTCCTTAAGTAATAGTAGCGGCGGAGGGAGTCGAACCCACGACCTCACGGGTATGAACCGTACGCTCTAGCCAGCTGAGCTACACCGCCATGATGTATGTTGCTTTACTCTTACTAGATTACGAGATGTGGCGAAACTTGTCAATATGCTATTTCAAAAAAATAAACAGCTGATTTCATTTTTTGAAATCAGCTGTCATAGACAAATCGTATTTCGCTTAGTTCGTTAATGCCGTCCGCTGTTCAAGGACGAGATCCGTGATGTTTACAGCATGATCGCCAATTCGTTCGAGGTTCGACAAGAGATCGACGAAAATCATCCCTGCTTGGCCCGTACATTCGCCAGCGTTAACACGAAGGACATGGTGTTTACGGAATGAACGTTCGAGTGCATCAAGTTTACCTTCGAGTTCTAGAACTTTGCGAGCTCGTGTAACATCGTCCTCTTCGACGGCGCGAACGGCACAGTCGACGATTTCTTGCGTCAAGGCATACATATCATCAAGCTCTTGTTTCGCTGATGATGTGAACTGAATCCGGTTGACGATTTGGAAATCGACCAATTCGACGATGTTTTCGACGTGGTCACCAATTCGTTCAAAGTCATTGACGGCATGCATCAGTAACGAGTGTTCATTTGATTCACGCTCTGATAGATCATGTGCCGCTACTTTAACGAGATAACTTGTGACTTCTGTATTTAAATGATTAATCGCATATTCGATCTGTTCTGATTCTGATACATCCTTTTTATCATGCGATTGCGTGTAACGGTGTGCTTTTGCAAGCGCATCTTTTGAGAATTCACCCATTCGTAACACTTCAAGCTTCGCTTGGTTTAATGCGAGTGCCGAAGATTGGTTCAAGATATTTTGATCGAGATGACGCGGTTTTGAATCAATCGTCGTATCCGTACCCGGTACGATTTTTTGTACAAGCCATGCGATTTGCGCAATGAACCAACATTGAATCAACGTATTGACGACGTTGAATGTTCCGTGTGCAAAGGCGATTTGCATTTTCGGACCTAATTCAAGCGTGCCTGTGATCCATGTGATGAAGCTTGAGAAGATTGGTAATGCAATCAGGAACAATACTGTTCCGATGATATTGAAGATGACGTGTGCTGCTGCTGTTCGTTTAGCTGCAATCGACGCACCAAGTGCTGCGAGTACTGCTGTGATCGTCGTTCCGATGTTATCACCGAACAAGACCGGAAGAGCTGCTTTGATATCGATCATGCCACCAGCGTACAACTCTTGTAAGATACCGATCGTTGCTGACGACGACTGAACAAGAACAGTAAAGATTGTTCCGACGAAGACACCCAGCAATGGGTTATCCGACATCGATACAGTCAACTCACGGAACCAGACGCTTGATTCAAGCGGAGCCATTCCGTCGCCCATCAAAGTGAGACCATAGAACAATGCACCAAATCCGAAGAAAATCTGTCCGATGTATTGAACCCGTTCTTTATTGAAGAAGAAGATCAAGAAAGCACCAATCGCAATCGCTGGAAGCGCTGCTTCCTTGACGTTAAAGCCGATGATGAAGGCAGTAATCGTTGTTCCGATGTTAGCCCCCATGACGACTCCGATCGCCTGTCGTAAATTCATCAGACCTGCACTAACGAGTCCGACGACGATGACGGTCGTCCCTGACGACGACTGTATCAAAATCGTGACGACGATACCTGCTAGGATACCTAACAATGGATTTGTCGTATATTTATCAAGGATATAACGTAATCGGTCTCCTGCTGTTTTTTGGAGCCCATCTCCCATATACTTAATACCGAATAGGAAAATCCCGAGTCCACCGATGAAGGTGAAAATCATTTCCTGCAAATCATAGTTCATCTTGCCAGCTCCTTTATTTCATGTGGATTGATGTGTTTGTAAAGTTTATTTTCTCAACTTCCCCATTATGTAAAGGTCCGGTGAACTTGTAAATAGTTTTTGCAACATCCGTTTGTTAAGGTTTTATTAATCTGTACCATTACACAAAAACCCTTTATTACCAATCAAAATCAAACAATTGAAATCTGTTTTAAAACAGTAGAAAGAGTGATTCACTTGTCATTTTTACGTCAACTGATTAATTACTTACAAACTTCCTTAATTCCAAATCGTCTGTTTTTACGTCTTCGTTTGGCAGATGTTTCCCTTTATTTTTGTGGATTAGCTTGGATTTCACTTTGGACGACGATCATTGATTCCTTCTTTTTACAAAAAAGCATCCCGATCGTTGCTTGGTTCATCCTTCATTTCATCTTTATCGCAATTGCTGTATTACTTTACGTGTTGTTCATGGCGTATCTAACGAAGGGATTCGTTCGATTGTTACTTCCCCGTCCGTGGGCATATCGCCAAACGTTTCCTTATACGGTTGCAACGAATCTCTGGTCCTTCCCACTTGGTATGCTTCTATACCAACTCGATTATCCTCGCTTCGGAATCGGGGTGCTCGTAATTGGACACTTCGTCTACACATTAGTGCCATTATGGATTGCCCGTTCCTCAAAGCCACGCGCTTCACGTAAACCTCAATGAGTATTAAAATCAGGCGTCCGACGGATTGACGGACGCCCTTCTTTCATTAAACAATTGTAAATGTTCAATTTTCGTTCTTGTTTCTCGATTTTTAGGGAATAGTTCGATATGATAGAAAAGGTAAACATAAACAATATGGCGGTATGCCACAAAAGGAGATTTTCGATATGCCGAAAATGGTCCATCGCTCTAAGACTCGTCCCGTTCGTGTAGGGGACCTTGTCATTGGTGGAAATAATGAAGTCATCATCCAAAGTATGACGACAACTAAAACACACGACGTCGAAGCGACAGTCGCTGAAATCCTACGTCTTGAAGAAGCTGGTTGCCAAATCGTCCGCGTCGCTTGTCCGGAAGAACGTGATGCGCTCGCACTTGCAGAAATCAAAAGCCGAATCAACATTCCGCTTGTCGTAGACATCCACTTCAACTATAAACTTGCGCTTATGGCAATCGAAGCTGGCGTCGATAAAATCCGGATCAACCCGGGTAACATCGGTCGTCGCGAAAAGGTAGAAGCCGTCGTTACAGCAGCAAAAGCGAAAAACATTCCGATTCGTATCGGAGTAAACGCTGGTTCACTTGAAAAGCATATTCTTGAAAAATATGGCTATCCAACTGCTCGTGGTATGGTCGAAAGTGCTTTGCACCATATTAAGATCCTCGAAGACCTCGACTTCCATGACATCATCGTCTCGCTTAAAGCATCAGACGTACAGTTGGCGCTTGAAGCGTATCAACTCGCTTCTGAATCGTTCGACTACCCACTTCACGTCGGGATTACGGAATCCGGTCCACTTCGTTCTGGTTCATTAAAATCAGCAGCTGGACTTGGCGCGATTTTGTCACGCGGAATCGGAAACACAGTTCGTGTATCTCTCTCAGCGGACCCTGTCGAAGAAGTAAAGGTTGCAAAAGAAGTCTTGAAGTCATTCGGTCTCGCGGCGAACGCGGCGACATTGATCTCATGTCCTACATGTGGTCGGATCGAAATCGATTTGATGTCGATTGCCGCAGAAATCGAAGACTATATCGAAAACATCCAAGCGAACATCAAAGTCGCGGTTCTCGGATGTGCGGTCAACGGCCCTGGTGAAGCACGTGAAGCTGATATCGGTATCGCTGGTGCACGCAACGAAGGATTGTTGTTCCGTCACGGAGAAATCATCCGTAAAGTACCGGAAGCAACGATGGTCGAAGAATTGAAGAAAGAGATTGATGCGATCGTTCTCGAAAAACAGGCTGAAAAAGAAGCCGAAAAAGCGAACCACGCATAAGTTAAAGACTCCTCCCTCGCGAGGAGTCTTTTTTCGTATCTCGATTTCGACTATGTTATACTAAGTGAAGAAAAATTTTTAGAACGTGGGTGACTGTAAATGAAAATTGGAATCGACATCGATGGAACGATCACACATCCATCCTCTTGCTTCACTTACATGAATAAATATCTCGGAACGTCGATCGACTTCGACCAGGCGTCCGAGTATGAATTGCATACGTATACCGATATGAATCAAATCGAATTTTGGGACTACATGGTGAACTCTGGTCATGAGACCGGGATCTATCGTGAATCTATTCCTCAAGAACACGTCCGCCACCACTTATGGAATTTGCGGAAGCAATATGATCTCCATTACGTGACAGCACGATCGGAGCTCGTTCGTCCCGTAACAGAAGAGTGGATCAAACAACACGAACTTCCTCTTGATTCCTTGATCATGACGGGATCACACGACAAAGTACAAGTCGTCCGTGATTTATCACTCGATTTATTCATGGAAGACCGATTAGAGAATGCTGTGCAGATCGCAGAAGACACATCTATTCCTGTCATCTTGTTCGACGCACCTTATAACCGTAAAGCCGTACCGAATAATGTCATTCGTGTCGCTTCATGGAATGAGGCCGTTCAAGAGATTCAAAAATTTGCACCGATTCGTTAAAACAGCCGATTAGGCTGTTTTTTCCATTTTTATGTCATTACATGACTTGATATCGTACAATGACTATAGGATTGAAACTTTGATATAGGAAGGGCTTCATGATGCTTGCAACAGTGACTATCTTTTTTATGAATATCTGTATTATTTTTTTCGTTTCTACGTTCACCTTTTACTTACTTCGTGATCGTTTGCCAATTCAACCTGACTCTAAAATGTCTACTCGCCTCTATTTCGGACTGTCCAATGGTATAACTGGCATTCTACTTATGCATCATGCAATCGACTTGAATGGAGCATTGATTGATTTACGGTTATTACCTCTCGCTTTGTCTGCCTTGTTCGGTGGTAATATCAGTATTGCCGTAACAGGGCTGATGCTCTTGATTTATCGATTCGTGATTGATAGTGGAGATTCACTAAGCGCTCTGTTTAGTTCTGTCATCACACTACTTGGATTTCTAGTACTTTCTTTTATTTGTCGTCGATTCATCAAACGGCAAGGTTACTTCTTTTCTGCCATCGTCACGGTCGGTTCCCTACTCGTACTCTCGCGATTGATTATGAGTAACTCTCCAGCGGATGCCTGGGGAACGATTTATATTCCATATTTCATTTTAACGATTGGTGGAGCCTTTTTGTTTTATCGTTTGTCTTCACTCCTTCAGCAGCATTTTGTTCTTTATTCTTATCAATCCTACCTTGCTTCGACCGATCAATTGACGCGACTCGCGAATCGCCATGTCATTTTAGAAAAAGTCACGGCGCTCGAAAAAAGTAAAGATTCTTGGGGCGTTATCTTGTTTGATTTGGATCACTTTAAGAATATAAACGATACACACGGTCATGCTGTCGGAGACGCTGTCTTGCGCCACTTTTCGATCTTATTGAACGAGCATTGTCCGGCACCGGTTACGGTCGGTCGATATGGTGGTGAAGAATTCATCGTCATCGTTCCAGACATTGAACTGCATCATCCTGTCGTCCTAGCTGAAACAATCGTAACAGCCGTTCAGCAAACACCATTCGTCATGCAAGATCATGCCGTATCCATTACGGTGTCTGCAGGTATTGCTTACGCTCATCAACAACCAACTGAAACAGTATTTAAGCAAGCGGATAGCGCTTTATACGAAGCCAAAGCGCAAGGACGAAATCAGTATCGCCTGTATCGATCGGAATGAATACTAAAAAGCCACTTCTCCTCCGCGCGATTCGGACTGAAGTGGCTTTTGTTGGTCAACGGACCGTTCCTTCATTTGTTTTTTGCAGGAGACATATGATTTCTTCAAGTGGTACCGGTTTAGCAAAGAAATAACCTTGGAATAGATGAATGCCGATTTCCTTGGCAATACGTACTTCTTCTCCTGTCTCTACGCCCTCAACGATACATTCGACATGCATCGATTGACTCAATTGGAAAATTGACTCGAGGATGGATTGTCGTTTCTCCGATTCGCCGATTTGTTCGATGAATTGCTTCGGAATCTTTAATTGACGTAATGGCAATAAGCGTTCTAGGACGTGATATGAGGCATGTCCGGTTCCGAAATCATCAAGCGAAACCGGGAAATCGAGCGTTTTGATACGCTTAAGCGCTCGATGAATCGACTGACTCTCAAAATCAAGCGACTGACTTTCTGTGATCTCGATCTTAATTTGTTGCGGCTTTAATGCATACTTGAGTAGTGTTCGTTCAATGAATGGCATGAATGCCTCACTCGTCAACTGGCGTGGTGATACGTTGACCGACAGCGTAAACTCATCCGGAACCAGACCAATTAATGCTTTACGCGTCTTACACCCTTCCTCAAAGATCCACTCTCCTAAACGAATGATCAAGTCACTTTTTTCAGCAATCGGAATGAACACGGATGGTCGATCAGCTCCCTGCAATGGGGTCTTCCATCGAACCAATGCCTCAAGACCAATGAATTGCTCTGATTGGACATCATACTGCAATTGATAGACGAGATGAAAATCCGTTTCAATATTAGCCTGCGCTAGCGATTGTGCTGCTTTGACTCGCAATTCTTGATCCTTACGCCAGGCTTGGTCAATGCACATCACACGTTCATTTTGTTGCGCGGCTTCTTGTAACGCAGTCAATAACTGCTGTACCCGACGCTTCCGATTGTCCGTTGCCCCTTCTCCATTATCGATGACGATGGATATGTTGACGTAGACATGATGCCCCTCGATTTCGTATGGTACGGAGATTGCTTGACTCAATTCTTCCATCGCTTCCTTACATGCCACCTCGTCCGGCTTTTCCATGACGATCAATAATGTTCCTGCTTCAATCCGAGCAAACGCTTGGTAAGGAGGTAGTTGTCTCTTGAGTCGCTCGATACAGGCACGTAGTACTTGTGACTGAATATCTTCTCCGAAATACCGCGCCAACTCATAGTAGTTTTCTAAATGAATTCCGACGAAAATGAGCTGTTGTTCGGGTCTTGGAAAATCAATTTCGTTTAACCCTTGGCGATTCAAGACACCTGTTTCCTCATCACGTCGCGCTGTATCGTGTAATTGTATCGCAAGGTCATTTAACCGATTTAAATTACGGATATGCAAGTGATTGATGACAAGCGCAATCGATACGCTAATCACAATCATGCCAATCCGTCCATAATGGTCCGTCGGATCAATTTCTACCGTCACGGTATCGGCATTCCACATGACATACAAACTAGTTGCGACAGCAACCATGATGGCGTACCACATCATGATGCGTTGATACGAGATTAAAGCGATCATCAAAAACAAAAAGCAACTTGCCCAAACGGTAACTGCCGCGTAAGGTAAAAAGCTAATCGATGTAATCGGAACGACGAGCAACATCAAGGACAATAAGTGCGTTTGCAAAACGATTTCCATCTTGCGACGGCTAATATAAAAAATAAATAGACCCATGACGATTAAAAATGAAATGATGACAGAACGACTCAAATACGCATTGTTAATTGTCTCTTCTGTCGTCGTATAAATAATCAAAGCTCCAACGAACATCATGAATAAGGCAAAATTCCCGATCCACCATTGTTGTTTCCGAACGATATCCTCCATGCTTTTCCCCCTCCTTTCCGTCAGATTTTCCGTATAAAGGTTTCGACATCGCTTGATGATACTCCTGTCGTATAGAATGTGTCAATTCTTTCCTAAAAAGAAAAGTCTTCCCTTGTGCGTATCGCGGAAGACTTTTTCTCTCACATTCATTATTCTATAACTCAAGTCGACCTAGCTCTTCGATGACATCCGTTGCTAACAAACTGCTCGGATGTAAACGTCGTTCAACTTGCCGAGAAGCACGTGCATACCACTCTGCTCCTTGCGCTAGCGTTTGTTCGATATCGCCTGTTGGATGTTGTGCAAGAAGGCTAGTTAGTATGCCAAACAGAGTATCCCCACTTCCTCCTTTCGCGAGACCACTTGATGCACCAGAGACGACGAATCCGCCTCCATCCGGTTTTGCGATTAAGATGACATGGGACTTCAAAACGACAGTCACTTGATGCAAGATGGCATAGTCGGTTGCCTGACCGAAAAGATCATCTTGAATACTTGCGACACTCTGATTCGTCATCCGGGCGAATTCCCCGATATGCGGTGTAACGATGATTGGCGCGGTTCGTTCGGGATAACTTTCTTTTACTAGAGCTGCAGCATCTAATACAACCGGCAAATCACTCTTAAGCAGATAGTCCACCCATGTTTCGACTGCCTCTTGCGATAATCCGGGACCAATCCCAACTGCTGAGATGGAAGGGAGCATTTCCTGAATCGCTGGTAACGTCTGATCAATGACCATTGCTTCCGGTGCTTGGACGATAATTCCGTGTTTCGCAAGTGCCGTCGTCGCAACTTGTAGTTTACCGACTCCTGTTCGTAAGGCTGCCCGTGTCGCGAGTTGGATGGAACCCGGCATCGTCTCGCTTCCACCAATCAATAGCGCCGTCCCGTACGTTCCTTTGTGCCCGTATGGTTCCCGCTTGAATAAGGCGGTCACATCCTTAGGGGACACACGCCATTCACCAAAAGTCGGTAATCCGATATCAATCGTTTCGGATTCGCCATAAAACGGGGCCGTTTGTATTAAAAAAGCAGAGCGTTTCATCGCATGCAATTGGAATGTCACGTCTGCGCGAATCGCCGTCTCCTTAAATTCCGTTGCATGATCCGTCGGCACTCCGCTTGGAACATCTACGGCATAGATACGTGCCCCTTGCCGCTTTTGTTCCGATACGAATTCACACTGCGCTTCGAACACCGGATCAATCCGCTTTGGATCAAATCCCGTTCCATACAAGGCATCTAGAATGACATCATATTGACCACACGGTTGTTCGGTCACAAGTCCAAACGCTTCTGCATAATGAACATGAACGATAGATGTATCCGAACGATTCTCTCCAAATGGCGCAAATAGTGTGACATCAAAACCGTCTCGAATCAGTTCGCGACCAATGACATACCCATCCCCGCCGTTATTGCCTGTCCCACATAAAATCAAGATTCGCTCCGTCTTCCTATGACGCTCCTTGATACGTGTTGCGGTGTGACTTCCGGCTCGTTCCATCAGCACTTCAAGTGGCAGTCCAGACGTCCGTGCCCACTCATCGATTTGTCGCGCTTCTTGTGTATCATAAATCATCTTCTCATCACCTCTGTTCGACTATTCCCGTTTTGAACAGGACTAGTCTTCCAAAACGAAAAAAGGACGCCCGACTGGGCATCCTCTTTCATTTAAGATGTCATGCGTTGACAATTCGCACAGCGCCCATAAATTTCGAACTTATGATCCTCGACTTCAAAACCAGTCTCTCGGACCGGAGAAACCCATTCCATCGGACAGACATTCAACGTCTCCGTCTTGCCGCAGATTCGACAAATCAAATGATGATGATGGTGTCCTGAAGCACAGGCTGCTCGGTATTTCATCTCACCGTCTAATTCCGTCACTTCTAATAAATCGATTTCCGAAAAGTCATTCAAATTTCGATAGATTGTATCATAACTTAACGAAGGATGAGACGTTCGAAGCGCTTCTGCTACTTCCCGCGCACTGACATAACGATTCACTTCAAACAGATACGACAGCAAATCGAGACGCTTCGGTGTCATTTTAAATCCGGAAGCCTTCATTCGTTCACGCGCTTGTTCGATGTTCGTCTTCATGTGTTTTCCCTCCTATCCAAAAACGTTCCAACAGCATCACGATGATCAGCTCAAGCACCGCAAGCAAGACGATCATTCCACCTGGTGCCAAATCGAACTGATAGGCCAGGATGAGTCCGAGTACTGTCGCAACTTCACCAAATATGATGGCTAAAAAAATCGTCGCCTTAAAACTCTTCGCAATTCGAAGTGCTGCCGCAACCGGCAACGTGATTAAGCTTGAGACAAGCAAAATCCCAACGATTCGCATACTGATCGCAATAACAAGTGCAACGACGATCATGAAAAGAATATGCACTAAGCGAAGGCGAATCCCGGAAACGCGCGCCTGCTCCTCGTCAAAGGAGAGGAACAACAATTCCTTATAAAAGGCAAAGACGAAGATGATGACGACGACCGTCACAGCTAGGATCGTATACACATCCGTCAAGGCGACAGCCGAGACCGTTCCAAATAGGAAAGAGACGAGATCCATCGAGAAACCATTCGCGAGACTAATAAACGTCGCTCCAAGCCCCATCCCCGTCGCCATGATGATTGGGATTGCGAGTTCTTGGAAGTGCTTATACTTTGCCCGCAACCAGTCGATCGTCAGTGCCGCGATGACTGACGTCACAATTCCTAAATACAGTGGATTCAAGTCTGCTAATTGTGCGACCATTCCAGAAATCAATAAACTGAGCGCAATCCCGGCTAACGTGACGTGTGATAGCGCATCTGCAATTAAGCTCATCCGACGAACAACGACGAACGAACCGATCAACGGTGCCGTAAATCCGATCAGAATGGCAGCAACCAAAGCGTACTGTAAAAACTTTAACGTCATGAACGCTTCAATCATTGGACACTCTTCCCTTCGTGAACGAGGACACGTCCCGGAACCGGATAGAGTGAACGGATCGTCTGTTCATCCAGTTCCCAGTATTCTTTGATGCCACAGTTACACCCTAAACGTCCATCGACCAGATGGATCACATCCGTGACAAGTTTACTGACGAAGTGAATATCGTGCGTAACAAGAACGAATGTCCGTCGCTTATCTCGGCGGAGCTCTTCTAGAATTTCATAAAATTCTTTTACGTACCGCTGATCGACACCAACAGTTGGTTCATCTAAGATCATTAAATCGGGATCATTAACGAGTGCCCGCGCGATAAAGACACGTTGTTGTTGACCACCAGATAAGTCGCCGACTTTTGAATCGCGTCGTTCCCACATGCCGACCGTTTCAAGGGCAGTCCGAACTTTCTCTCGATCGTCACGAGACAAACGACGGAAGAGTCCTTTTTTTGCATAAAGTCCCATCTCAACGACTTCTGCGACAGTCACCGGAAAACCGGAGTTGAACGCTGCCGCTTTTTGCGAAACATAGCTGATCCGCCACCATTCATTGAATTGTGATTGGGATTGTCCAAATAAACGAATCGTTCCTTTCGGTTGCAATAACCCTAATATACATTTGATTAGCGTCGATTTTCCGGATCCATTTTCCCCGACGATTGCTAAAAATTGTCCTTGCTCGACCTGAAACGAGACTTGATTCAACACCCGACGATCTGGGTAATCATAGCTGACTTGATCAATCTCGATGATTGGTGTTTCCATTTATTTTCACTCCTTCCGTTTTCGTAAAACGGAATAATTACGCCTTAATCAACTGTCTTATTATAGCGCCCGCCAATTATTGGTGCAACTCTAGCAACTTCCTATCCTCCTTAGAAAACATTCAAGGTACAATAAAGAAAGAAGCTAGCTGTTTCCGGCTTGTTCAGAGAGGGAATTCTTTTAGTGCACGCATCGCAGAGAGGAGTCGGAGTCATTTGAAACAAGAACTTGCAGTCATCGATATCGGTTCCAACTCGATTCGTTATGTTATCTTCCATCCGATCGCTTCTGGTCGCTATATCGAGAAGATTAATATTAAAGTCGTCGCCCGATTATCTGCTCACATCAACGAGGATGGAGCACTCGATGATGAAGGCATCGCCTTACTCGAAGAAACTTTACATCGTTTTTATGAAGTTGGTGTCACCCATGAAGTCGAAGAAACGATCTGTGTCGCGACAGCAGCCATCCGTAATGCAACGAACCGAGATGCCATCGTTGAATCCGTTACAGAAAACACGCCTTTTTCCATTCAGGTTCTGACAGATGAACAAGAAGCATACTATGGCTATTTTGCCATCATCAATTCGACCTTCCTGACTGATGGCTTTTCTGTCGATATCGGTGGTGGTTCCATGGAAGTCACCTTGATTGAAAATCGCGAAATGGTGGCGTATCACAGCTTTCCATTTGGTGCCGTCACCTTGACACGGCAATTCGTTTCGGACGAGACACTAAGTGCCAGCGATAAGAAGAAATTGGTGAAATTCCTACGGGAACAATTCGAATCGATTCCATGGCTGAGTGATAAAAAGCTTCCTTTAATCGGTGTCGGTGGTTCAGCCCGAAATTTCGTTCGGATCCATCAGTCGAATCAGGACTATCCCCTTCGAAGTGTTCACCAATATCAAATCAAAGCGAAAGAACTCGCGAAGATGGTCGACGATCTCGAAGGAAGGTCGGCGAAACAACTATCGAAAATCGAAGGACTCTCAAAAGATCGAATTGATATCTTCCTGCCGGCATTGATTGCGATTCAAGAGTTAGCCCATCACATCGAAGCGGAAGAATTCGTAATGAGTAATCTCGGTCTTCGCGAAGGTCTTGTTTACGAGTTCGATGTGCAGGACGAAGCATACCGTCGGATTGAAAATGTACGTGAGCAAAGTCTCTATCAGCTCGAAAGCGACTATAAGGTCAATCGAGATCGTGCGTCATATATTGGAACACTCGCCAAATCGATGTACCGGCAGCTCGTCACGCTCGACTTGATTTCAGAACGCGCGTCTGATCTACGACTGCTCGATTCAGCAAGTCGCTTATTTTATTGTGGACAATACATTAATCCAGATACACGATCGGACCAGACGTTCTACCTGTTGACGAATACCGAATTGAATGGCATGACGCACAAGGATCGCGTTGCTCTCTCGCTCGTCAGTTCCTATTCTTCTGCCAAACGGATGAACCAGCTTGCGAAACCTTTCAAGGACTGGTTTACGGAAAAATCGCTGGATCGCTTCGACCTACTTGGATCTCTCCTCAAATTAAGTCATGCGCTCGACGTGACGGAGCGAAAAGCTGTCGATCATTTGGAACTGTTCCTTGAAAAGGATCAACTCCAATTCGTTCTCGATACGGGTGATCATGATTATGGATTCGAAGTCGAAAAAGCGGAAAAACAAAAGAAACATCTGGAACGAATCATTGATTGTACGATTACCTTCGAAACGAAAGGAGATCTTCCTTCATGAAGCTCGACATACCGGAACATTTCAATAATCGTGAGCTTAGCTGGCTCCAATTCAACAAACGTGTACTAGATGAAGCGTTCGATACGCGCAATCCGTTAATGGAACGTTTTAAGTTTCTCGGGATCTTTAGTTCCAATTTAGACGAGTTCTATATGGTACGGGTCGGTGGTTTAAAGGATGAAGTACTCGCCGGTTTCAATAAACCGGAAAATAAACAACAGATGACACCGAAACAACAGCTGCGTGCGATCGCAGCGAAAACAAAAGAGTTAGTCGATCGGCAATACGAAGCATTTCAAGCAATCAATCAGACGTTATCCGATGAAGGCATTACATTCTTAAAATACGACGCCCTGACTTCAGAACAGACGACCTATGTAAAATCCTTTTTCCGTGAACAAGTTTTTCCGGTACTCACGCCTGTTGCCGTCGATGCCTATCGTCCATTCCCGATGCTCTCGTCAAAGTCACTCAACATCGCAACAGTACTCGAGGCAGAGGATGGAACGAAACGGAATTTAGCGCTCGTACAAGTACCTGCTGTCTTACCGAGATTCGTCGACTTACCAGTAGATGATGACGAGACGACGGCTGTCATCTTACTCGAAGACGTCATCATCGCCTTCATCGATAGTCTATTCAAAGGCTATCGTGTTTTGTCTGCCATGCCGTTTCGGATTACACGTAATGCCGACCTTCCATTTCATGAAGAAGGTACGCATGACTTATTAAAGCTAATTGAAAAAGAATTAAAAAAACGACGTTGGGGAGTCGCCATTCGACTCGAAGTTCAAAAAGCTGCCATCAATACCGAACTGCTCAACATGTTACGCGATGTACTGGATTTACAGGAACGCGACATCTTTGCCGTGGATGGTCCGATTGATTTGACGTTCTCCTTTGCCTTCTACAGTCAAATCGGTATTGAATATGATCATTTGATTTATCAGACGATCATGCCGGTCGACCCACCAGCACTCGATAGTTCAAAAAATCTGTTTAATCAATTGCTGGAACGCGACTATCTCTTGCATCATCCGTATCATACGTTTGATCCGATCGTCCGGTTCATCGTCCAAGCGGCGAATGATCCGAACGTCCTTGCCATCAAACAAACGCTTTATCGCGTATCTGGTGATTCTCCGATCATCAAGGCCTTGAAAACGGCCGCCGAAAACGGGAAACAGGTCACCGTCCTTGTTGAACTTAAGGCTCGATTCGACGAGGCGAAGAACATTGAATGGGCGAAGCAACTAGAAAAGGTCGGCGCCCATGTCATTTACGGATATAGTGATTTAAAGACCCACTCGAAGATCACGCTCGTCGTCCGACTCCACGAAGGCAAGATTCAGCGTTTCGTCCATCTTGGTACTGGCAATTATAATGATTCGACTGCGAAGTTATATACGGATGTCGGATTGCTGACGGCTCGGGAAGAAATCGCCGAAGATGCGACGAACTTCTTCAATTGGTTATCCGGGTACGGGGAACAGCCGGAATGGAACGTCATCCAAACTTCACCAAATGCAATGCTTGAGAAGTTCCTGTCATTGATTGATGAAGAGATTCATCATCATAAAAAACACGGAAACGGTCGAATCGTTGCCAAGATGAATAGTTTAACGGAAAAAGACATCATTTTACGGCTCTACAAGGCATCGCGTGCCGGTGTCCAAGTCGAACTCATCGTTCGGGGCGTCTGTTGTCTGCGTCCTGGCATTCCAGATGTTTCGGAAAACATTCGCGTCATCTCGATCGTCGATCGTTACTTGGAGCATTCACGCATCTTCTACTTCCATCACAACGGACAGGATTTGATGTATGGGTCAAGCGCTGACTGGATGACGCGTAACATGCGAAAACGGATTGAAATCTTGTTCCCGATCATGGACGAAGAACATAAAGAGTATTTAAAGGATTGTCTCGCCCTCGCCCTTGCTGATAATGTGAAGTCGCGTGAACAGGCAGCCGATGGATCCTATCATTACGTCAAAGACGGAAAACAGAGCTGTGAATCCCAGTTACTGATTCAAGACTATACGAGCGGCAAACTAAAACAAAAACCTATTTTTACAGCTCCATTGACTCAAAAGTGGATCACAATCGAAAAAAAGGATGACAAAGTCATTCTTGATCAAAACGCTACTTGACGTTTAATATGTACTTTACTTCAAATGCTGATTTACAGCAGAAAGGACGAAATGTATGCTTCAACAAATTTTGTTATCCCTTCTCGCAGGCGTCATCTGCGGTGTCGTATTCACCGCACTGAAACTGCCGATTCCTGCCCCACCCGTTTTCCCAGCTATCGTCGGGATCTTTGGTGTCTTCCTTGGGATGAAAATCTATCTATTTTTAGTAGAACGCTTTTTCTAATTCAAACAAAAATCGTTCTCTTTCTGCGCCAGGCAGTCAGAGAACGATTTTTTTGATTCTGTTTAAGGTTTTAATGATTAAATGATCATTCGTGCGAGCTCCGCTTGAATAGGGAAAGCTTTTACTCACTCTCTTCCGTTGCCGCAGCCGTATCTACCGCATGCAACATCTGTTGATGTAACCATCGGTGACAGGTCGGGCAAACCGTCTGATATCCTTCTGGTGTCAAATGCCATTCGAGTAACGACTGCCTAGACTCCTCACAATGAACACATTGACGCGCGACTTGTTCCAGATGATTTCGCTCCTTAAAGCGCTCGATTCGACGTTGTTTAGACTGTTCGAGTGTCAGTACATCCGTTTCGAAATACCCATACTGCCATGAATCGAGCAGACGTGTGCGAACCACGCCTTCGACTGGTCCGGTTTTAAGACCAAGTTGATCGAGTGGTCGTCCAAGTAAGGGATGACGTAAATCCACACTGATGAGGTCAAGGCACACATAGGACCCTTCTGAGTCGTCAGCAGCCGTCAACCAAAACGGATCTTCTGGACGTGTCGTATACTCCGTAAACAAAGCTTCTGCATACGCAATGATACCATTGGTCGTCGAAAGAAAAACTTCTTCTCCCTCTGCCAGTTCTCCCGGCAAATAAAACGGTTCCTTTGTTTCATAATAGTGGACAACAGCTTGTCGGATCGCGAAGCTTGCCTCATCGACGACGAATAGATGACACATCACAGACACCCCTTTATGAGTTATTCGACCGGTGCACCTAGAATCGGTAAACGCCAGTCCGCGTCAAATGCACCAGAACGTAACATATCAATTTCTTCTTTATACGGCGCGACTTTTTTCTTTGGATCGAGTCCAATGTATGGTGTCTCTAGAATTTTTGGCAAATGGGCAAGTGCAGGATGATGCACGACACGGTGTAACGTATCAAATCCAATCTCACCAAAGCCGATGTTTTCATGACGGTCCTTCCGTGCGCCGCGGACGTTCTTCGAGTCGTTTACGTGAATGACCCCAAGACGATCGAGTCCGACGATCCGGTCGAATTGTTCGAGGACACCATCTAGGTCGTGCACGATATCGTATCCCGCATCATGCACGTGACATGTATCGAGACAGACAGACAAACGATCATGATGTGTGACGCCTTCGATGATTTGAGCAAGCTCCTCGAAGGTTTTTCCGATTTCCGATCCTTTTCCGGCCATCGTCTCAAGCGCGATCTTGACCCGTTCTTCGCCTGTCAGTACCTCGTTGAGTCCTTGAATGACGCGTTTGATTCCAACATCCTCTCCAGCCCCGACGTGCGCACCTGGATGTAATACGATATGCTGTGCCTTTTCTAATGCCTCTGCTCGTTTGATCTCAGCTGCTAAAAACGAAACGGCGAGTTCGAATGTCTCGGGTTTTGTCGTATTCCCCAAGTTGATAATATACGGTGCATGCACAACGATTTCCTCTATTCCATTAGCACTCATATGTTGCAATGCTTCTTGAATCCGTAACTCTTCCATCGGCTTACGTCGTGTATTTTGAGGTGCTCCTGTATAGACCATCATCGTCGTTGCACCGTAAGATGCCGCTTCCTCACTTGCACCTAACAGCATTTTTTTCCCCGAAACGGAGACGTGTGAACCTATTTTCATGTTCTTTTCCACCTTTCTCTTTTTACAGTGTACCAAATCTTGAAAACGACAAGACACCCGAAAAATGTTTTTTCATTTCACGGGTGTCTTCGACAATGTTATTTTGATTTGCGTGCGTTTTCTTTACGTTGCGCGCGACCGACACCACGTTGTTCTTTGATGCGTTCACGTTTTGCTGTTTCTTTCAGCTTGTATTGATGTTTCTTCTTATAACCTGGTTTAACACGTTTTTTCGCTTTTGCTGCTTCACCCGAAAGGCGACTATGCGCTGTCTTCGAGACGGCAGTCTTCATGTGCGGCTTCGCACGGCGACGTTCTTTGACTTCGACGATTTGACTACCTTTGACATCGACGTTCGTGAATTGAATGCCACGGTCCTCTAAGCGATTGATCATACCGTTCTCGTGATCTTCAAACAATGTGTACGCCAATCCATCTTGATCGACACGACCTGTCCGACCTACACGGTGGACGTAGAAGTCTAAATCTTTTGGAATACCATGGTTGATGACGTGCGAGACACCTGAAATATCAATTCCGCGTGCAGCAAGATCCGTCACGATGACGTATTGATACTTCGCATCGTTGATTTCTTTGATGGCTTGCTTACGACGACGAGCCGGAAGGTCTCCGTGAAGAGAACCAACGTTCAATCCTGCTTCTAAGAACAAAGCTTCGACTTCGATTGCTTCTGCTTTTGTATTCGTAAAGATCAAACAGATATACGGATTCAGCGCTTTCGCGACTTTCAACGTCAATTGCGAGCGCTCACGGTGCTTGACCGGAATCGTATGGTGAACGATTTTCTTCGCTGTCTGTTGTTTTGGATCCACATGCGCATAACGCGGGTTATTCATATATTTTTTCAAGAACGGTTGCAATTTCTCAGGAATCGTTGCTGAGAAGACCATCATCTGAAGCTGTTCTGGAAGAGCTTGCGCAATCCGGTCAACTTCTGGCAAGAAGCCCATGTCGAGCATTTGATCCGCTTCATCGATGATATAATGCTTCACGAAATGTGGCTTCAATGCTTGTTCCTTGAATAAATCTAGAATACGTCCCGGTGTTCCGATGACGATTTGGGGTGAGACTTTTACACGACCGATTTGACGTTCGCGATCCATTCCACCTGTAATGAGACTCGTCTTGATGAAGTCTGGTTCCTTCACGAGTAACGATTTCAGTTCTTCATGAATTTGCCAAGCAAGTTCGCGCGTTGGAGCAACGATGATTGCTTGTAATTCTTGAAGCTTTGGATCGACGTTTTGAACGATCGGAAGAAGGAACGATAACGTTTTTCCTGTGCCGGTTTGTGATTGACCGATGATATCGCGTCCCTTTACTGCAGCTGGGATGATCCGCGACTGAATGTCGGTCGGTTTTGTGATGCGGGCGTCATCGAGTGCTTCGATGACGAACGGGTGTAATTGATAATGGCTGAATCCATTCATGAATTGACACCGTCCTTTCCTTATTTGCTGAGGCTTCTGCCTCTCGATTAGTTCAACATGGTTATGGGTCTACTACCGTCATACAGATAGGAGTACGTATAAAAACGAGTTGGAATCTTTTTGTTTTTCGTATGAAGCTTCAATGCACTGAAGGCGACTTTCATCATCTCATCAGCACTCTGGACGACCGTCGCATCCATCGATTTCATGTCAACAGCTTCTAATATAGCACGATTCCCGTCTATGCCGACAATTATTTTTCCTTTGATGCCTGCTTTTTTCAATGCTTCGAGGACACCTAGCGCGATATCGTCATTGTGACAATAGACGGCATCAAACGGAATTCCCGACTCAATCACCTGCGTCATGACCTGTTCTGAAGTGACGGGGTCGTAATCTCCATTCACGGATTCGACGATTTGAAGTTCCGCCTCACGCTCAAGACCAGTCAAAAATCCCCGGTGTCGTTCATTCGTCGTGTTGACGTTTGCCGTACCTGCGACTTCAATGATATTAGCGGTGGCTCGTCCCGTCTGCTTGATGCGTTCATGTTTGATGAACGAGGCAAGTTGTTCCCCGATCAATTGGTTATTCGAGGTGATCGAACTGACGACTGCTTCGGAGCGAATCAATCGATCGATCGCGAAGACCGGAATCCCAGCACGGGCTGCCTCTTCTAACGTACTAGCGATATAGACATCATCCAGCGTCGTCACGAAGATTGCATCCACCTTCATTCGAATGAACTCTTGAATCTGCTCACGTTCATTGATGCGTGAGTTATGAGACGTCGCGACGACTGCTTCATATTTATTCAGTTTGGCTTGTGTCTTGAACGCATCGACAAGTCGTTGCGCAAATTCATGTTTATCATTGACGATCGTGAAGCCGATGAGATGACGACGTGGACTCGGATCCGGATTGACGAATAAATTGGAAATGAACAAAACGGATGAAATCCAAACAATTAGGACGAATAACCAGGCCTTATTGAATTTCATTCCGTTTGCTCCTTTCGAGGTAAGTGGACTTGAATCGTCGTACCGACCCCTGGCTTACTATCAAAAATCATCTTTCCTTTATGATCACGAACGATTTGTTTCGACATGAAGAGTCCAAGTCCATTGCCATCGACTTTTGATGTCTTAAACGCTTGACCGACATGATCAATTTGATTTCCATCCATCCCTACCCCATTATCCTGAACAATGAATACGACTTCTTCTGGATAAACGTGGACATGCAGATGACAGATTCCATCCGGTCCTTTAAACGCGACAGCTTGAAGAGCATTACGGACACAGTTTGCTAAAATCTGCAAAATCCCCTCTTCCGATGCATAAATCTTTGGCATGAAGGACGGTGTATAAATTTTGCAGTCCGCTTCGTAATGATGAGCTTCCGCTTCTAAGATATATGTCAGCTTCTTCATTAAATCATTCATATCGATCGTCGTTTTTTGAAGCGCATTGTTTTCGCCTTTCGATAAATCAAGCATCGTTTGAATCATGCCATTTGCTCGATCCAGTTCCGATAAGGCGAGAATCAACATTTCTGGATCACGATCCTTTTCTGCTGCTAACAACTGTAACGTCATCTTGACTGGCGTTAGTGGATTACGGATTTCGTGGGCAATTCCGGCTGCTAGTTGACCCAGTGAGGCTAGTTTTTCTTGATGTAACATCGTTTGTTGTTGACTCAACTGCTCAAGGCGCGCATTTTCCATCCGTTGAGCGTACTCGTTATAGGCAGCAACGAGTGTCTTGACTTCGTTTGATCCGGCACGCTCGAGAACGATTGGTTTGGGTGAGGTGCTTTTCTCAATCTTATTCACAAGTTCAAGCATCGGCGCCGTCAATTGTTTTGACATCAAATAGCCGACGATCAGACTGAGGACGAGCGTCAAGGCAGCGATGATCAAATACTGTTGCCGTGTCGTGTAGACTGGTTCATAAAAGACGCTTCGTGGCGTTCGAACGAGAATCTTCCAATCCGTCACCTTCAAATCTTTCGCAAAGTAATACATATCTTGGTTCGTACTAAAAATCTCAGAAGGCTCTACCGACTCAAAAGCACGTTCAATGACACTTTTCGATAATAAGCGTTCTTCATCCGGTACCAGATTACTGGATGTGGCTAACAATTCTTTTTTACTATTGAACAGGTAGGCAATCGTTTGATCGTCAAATGATTCAAGTGAATTCCGAAAGACGATCGAGTTCATGACACTTAACCCACCACCAAAAACACCGACACGTTCATTGCCGTCTCGAACCGGAACGAACATATAGGAAACGGCGTCTGATTCCATCGTATACAACTTACTCATATGAAAATCCGTACTCGTCAACGTTTGCAAGAATTCATCATCTTTTAGGATCGTACTGTTTTCTATGCGTCGATCCTCACTTGAGAACCAAGTGATTTGCTTCGTCTGTCGATCAAAGTAGAAGAAACTCTTAAATCCTGTATCAATGTCTAATAGATTTGATTCTTCAATTTTTTGTTTCAGCTTTTCGGGGTTTTTGACATTCAACTGCAAGCTCATGATCTCTTCGTGCAGATTCCCAATATTGTCGCGAATCGCATTTCCTGAGACCTCGACACTCTTTTCGCTCTGTTTCTCTGTTTGTTGCTCGACCCGAGAAATCGTGACCCGGTCAGCAGTGAAGGCAAGCGCTGAAATGACAAGACAAATCAGGATGAATAAGACGGCGGTGATTTGAAAAAAATACGACCGCATCATTTTCTTAGACTCCATCCCTTCGCCTCCCTTTTGAATAATTGACAACTTCATTAGTATAGCATGTTCTGTGGATGAAACAGACTCCTCTATTTTCATTCAGCTTCAATCAATGGTACACTCTAACTAATCATTCTTTTTCGCAAAGGGAGAATCCATAACTATGCTAGTAAAAAAAATCAGCCCCCGCGGCTATTGTTACGGTGTCGTCGATGCAATGAAACTTGCACAACAAGCGGCATTGAATAAAGACTTGCCACGTCCGATCCATATTTTAGGGATGATCGTCCACAATGCTCACGTGACACGTGAGTTCGAAAATATGGGTGTCATCACTGTCGATGGTCCCGATCGCCTCGAAGCGTTAGAGACGATTCAAGAGGGCACTGTCATCTTTACTGCACACGGCATTTCACCTGCTGTTTATGCCCGTGCTGCTGAGAAAAACTTACACGTCGTCGATGCAACATGTCCTGACGTGACGCGTACACATGATTTGATTCGCCAAGTCGTCGCGGATGATTATGAAGTCATCTACGTCGGCAAACATGGACACCCGGAACCTGAAGGTGCAGTCGGTGTAGCACCAGAGCATGTGCACCTCATCGAAAAAGTCGAAGATATCGAAGAACTCCCACCTCAGCTTGCCCACAAAAAAATCATCGTCACGAATCAGACGACGATGAGCCAATGGGATGTCCAAGCTTTGATGGAACACGTTCGTAAAAAGTATCCGCATGTAGAAGTACACAATGAAATCTGTAACGCAACACAAGTCCGGCAAGAAGCGGTGGCTGATCAAGCAGGAGATTGCGATCTCGTCATCGTCGTCGGGGACCCGCGTTCAAACAACTCAAATCGTTTGGCTCAGGTATCCTTTGACATCGCTGGAACTCCAGCACATCGGATTGGTGATTTGACAGAACTTGATTTGACTTGGCTTGAGGGTGTGACTCAAGTTGGTGTCACTTCAGGTGCATCAACACCAACACCGATCACGAAAAAGGTCATTGATTTTCTACAACAATATGATCCTGCTGATATCAGTACGCATGACAAGACACCGTTCCTTGAATTACGACGCATCTTGCCTAAAGTCAAAGTACTTTGATCATAACAATCGATACAGCAAAACCGAGTCGCGAATGAGGATCGCGACTCGGTTTTTTTATTACTAAATACGACGACGGTAGTATCGACGTATTCCATCGATTCATCATAAAAACTGAAACGGATTTGTATTCGCTGTTGAAATCAGCAGCTCGACGTCGATTTTTTTCTGTTCGAATCGACGCTTCAATTCGTTGACGACGCCTTCCTTCATGACCGACTCCACATGATGTCCCGGATCGACAACTGCTAGTCCAAGTGCCATCGCATCATGCGCCACATGAAAATAGAGATCGCCTGTCACAAGGACATCTGCTCCCGCAAATGCTGCAGTCGAGACATACTTATTGCCGTCACCACCAAGGACTGCTACTTTTTGGATGTGGCGTGATTCGTCTCCAACGAAGCGTAAGTTTTGTACTCCAAACGCATCGCGAACATGCTCTGCAAATTCCCGTAACGTCATTGCTTCCGGTAACCGACCAATCCGTCCGAGACCAAGTGATGTTGCCGGGCGTTCTTGACGAATGAGATCATAGGCGACTTCCTCATATGGATGAGCCTGTTTCATCGCTCGAATGACTTGTTTCTGATTCAGTTCCGTGACGATCGTCTCGATTCGGACTTCTGAGACGCGTTCGAGTCGCCCTGCTTCACCAATATACGGGGTAGCTTCCGTCAACGGTCGGAATTGACCCGTTCCATCGACGTGGAATTGACAATCACTGTAGTCCCCTTCTTTTCCTGCTCCCGCTTGTGCAAGGGCTGTTGAAACGCGCTCTACAGCCTCAGTCGGTACGAAGACACTTAGTTTATATTGCGTGTTTTCAAACGTCGGTGCTAGTACTTCACAAGACTCAAGACCAAGTGCATCTGCCATCCAGTCATTGACCCCACCTGGTGTCACGTCAAGGTTCGTATGCGCAGCATACACCGCAATATCGTGTTTGATACATTTGGTGACGATCCGTCCTGTTGCAGAACGATCCGTTACATTTGCTAACTTACTAAAAATCGGTGGATGATGTGCGATGATGAGATCGACCTTCTTTTCAATCGCTTCATCGACGACAGACTCCAAGACATCAAGTGTCACGAGTACACGTTTGACGTCCTTGTTCAATGTTCCGATTTGTAGACCAATCGGATCACCTTCGAGTGCGAATTTTTTCGGAGCAAATGCTTCAAACTGCTCAATGACATGGTTCCCATTCGCCATTAGTTCGTCACCTCTTCCATCTTTTGAATCAATCGTTCGATGGCTTCGATTTTTTCAGATAAAACTTCCGTTGCTTGTCCTTGTTTCATCTGAGCTAGGATATACTCCCGCTTCTGTTTTTCAGTCTGCCATTTTTCGATGAATTCTGGTGCACGTTCCCGCATTAACTGTGGTCCAAAGAACAATTCCCACTGACGTGTTGTTTCGTCCTCTGAGTAAAGTGTTTCATCTCCACGTTCTGCAACGAGAATTTCATAGATCTTTCCGTTCTCCTCGACGATCGCTTCAGACAATAACGCATATGAATTCGTCAGCAACCACTTCCGGACATCGACTGCATCGACATTCGGTTGAAGAATCAAGCGCTCCTCTCCCGACAATCGATCTTTCCCTTCTTCAAGGATTGAGGCAATCAGCGTTCCCCCCATTCCCGCAATCGTGATCGCCGTTGCTTCACCCGGCTTTAAAACCGATAAGCCACTTCCTAAACGGACATCAATCTGTGATTCGAGACCGACAAGCGCCACTTGTCCTTTTGCCGCTTCCATCGGTCCTTCATTCACCTCTCCTGCAATCGCGCGTTCAATTTTATGTTGCTGGATACAAAAACATGGTACGAATGCATGATCTGATCCAATATCTGCGAGGATTGCTCCTTGTGGAATATACGACACGACTTTTTGGAGTCGTTGATCCAATACGACGTTCATTTGCATCATCTTCATCCTTCCTATTTTCCGAAAAACTCTCTTTTAAAAATAGCGGATTTGCGCTAAAAAAGATACCATACACCACAAAAAAAACATCCATCTCGTGACGAGATAGATGCCCTTGTTCTTATTTCTTAGCAGCTAACCATTTGGCTAGAACAGCTGCTTCTTCGTCATTCGCAAGACCGCCAGGCATTTGCCCTTTACCATTCATTGCGATGTCTTTAATTTCATCTTCTTTCAGCTTCGCGCCGATCTTTGTTAAGTTCGGACCTGTTCCGCCTTCTAAGTTTCCACCGTGACATCCTGTACATCCTTTAGATGCAAACAAGTCTTCCGGCTTCATTTCTGCAGTTGACGGCCCTTTGCGAGCTTCCTTCACCTGATCGACCCCAAAGTAAGACAATGAAATCATAGCGATGATGGCGATGACTGCGATCGCCGCGAACGGTACTAATGGATTACGCATTTGGATTCCCCCCATATTCTATACCCAACCAAGTTGGTGACTGAATGGTATTCCCCGTTACTATTCTACTGTAAAAAAAACAGGGAAGGAAGAAAAAAACGAAACTTTTTTCTTCCTTCCCACTAAAATTTCATATATTCTTCACACTTTGAATTAATCAAGGAAATCTTTCAAGCGTTTTGAACGACTCGGGTGACGTAACTTCCGAAGTGCTTTTGCTTCGATTTGACGAATCCGCTCACGTGTAACGCCAAATACTTTCCCAACTTCTTCAAGTGTCCGTGTCCGACCATCATCGAGTCCGAAACGAAGACGAAGAACGTTTTCTTCACGATCCGTCAGTGTATCTAACACATCTTCGAGTTGTTCTTTCAAGAGTTCGTATGCTGCAGCATCTTGTGGTGCCGTCGCATCTTGGTCCTCGATGAAATCTCCGAGATGTGAATCATCCTCTTCCCCGATTGGAGTCTCCAGAGAAACCGGCTCTTGCGCAATCTTAAGAATTTCACGGACTTTTTCCGGCGTGATTTCCATCTCTTTCGAAATTTCTTCCGGTGATGGTTCACGTCCAAGATCTTGCAAGAGTTGACGCTGGACACGAATCAATTTATTGATCGTCTCAACCATGTGAACCGGAATTCGGATTGTCCGCGCTTGGTCAGCAATCGCGCGTGTGATTGCTTGACGAATCCACCATGTTGCATACGTCGAGAATTTATATCCCTTCGTATAGTCGAATTTCTCGACCGCTTTGATCAGACCCATGTTGCCTTCTTGAATCAAATCAAGGAACAACATACCGCGTCCGACATAACGCTTCGCAATCGAAACGACGAGACGTAAGTTTGCTTCCGCCAATCGTTTTTTTGCTTCTTCATCGTTTTGTTCGATTCGTTTCGCGAGTTCAACTTCGTCTTCTGCATTCAACAAATCAACGCGTCCGATTTCTTTTAAATACATCCGGACAGGGTCATTGATCTTGACACCAGGAGGAACAGACAAATCGTTTAGATCCGCCTCTTCTTTCTCATCTCCTGTGCCGTCATTATTGACCTTGATACCTTCTGTTTCAAGCAACTGGAGGAATTCCTCGAATTGTTGAGCATCCATTGATTCGAACGAACTTAGTTTGTCTTCAATCTTTTGGTGTGACAATTCACCATTTTTATGTCCGAGCGCGATAAGTTCCTCTTTCGCGAGACGGAGTAATTCAGCTTCTGATCTTGCTTTTTCTGCCATCGAACCATACACTCCTTCCACATCATGCAGCAGGTCATCGATCTTTTAAACGACGCTTCCGTTCTATGATCGCCTGCATCAGCTCCGCTTGAGCACGGATATCTGTTTGTTGATTCAATCGTGACTTTTCTTCTTCTAACAACCGACGTTGCTGTTCATTTTGGACGGCACGAATGTAGTGACTGAGTAAGTCAGGATCATACTCAGGCATCAGCATGAACTCTAAATCCGCTACGATTCGTTGCAAAGAGGCGTCGTGCAACATCGTCAAAAAACGATCAGGACTTCCTTGCGTACCTGCTCCGTAAAATTCATATAGCTTGCCGGCAATCAATTGGTGTGCCGGATCATTGAATTGGACACCTAGTTGCTCTCGCACTTCAAGACATACTTCTTCTGAACGGATCATGTAGGCAAGCAAGAAGCGTTCTGCCTTTTTCCAGTTCGCGAACGTTCGGTCAGGAGGTGCTGTCGGTAGAGCAGCTGGGCGATCGGAAACGATTTGTTCTCTCTTCGGTTGTTGAACGGTTGGACGCACTTGTGCGATCAGGGAGTCTTTCGAAAGTTTAAATTCCTCGGAAAGTTTCCCTAAATATATATCCCGTAACAACGGATTGGATGTTCGACCAATCTCTTCAAGCATAGTTTCAATATATCGAACGCGTTCTCCTTCTAATCGCAAGTTTTTTCCTTGTCGAAAATAAAAAGATTTGAATTCAAGACTCGAAACCCGTTCTTGTTCGATCCATTGTAAAAACGTCTCTTCGCCCTGATTCCCAATGAAGGAATCCGGGTCTTCGCCATCCGGTAAACGGATGACGGAACAGTCGACGGCAACGGCTTCAAGCAACTGTAAGGCTTTTAACGTCGCAGCGCGTCCTGCCTTGTCTCCGTCATAACAAATAATGACTTCATCGACGATACGTGCTAGGTTTTGTGCATGAACCGGTGTTAAGGCTGTTCCTAAAGAAGCTACCGTATAAGGTATACCCGCTTGAGCGACACGCACAACATCAAGATTTCCCTCAACGAGAACAACTTGTTTGATTTTACGCATTGCCCCTCGCGCTTGAGCGAATCCGAATAACAGTTCACTTTTATTGAACAAAGGTGTTTCCGCTGTATTGACGTACTTCGGATCACGACCATCAATCGAACGTCCACTAAATCCGACGATCGTGCCATCACGATCGGAGATAGGGAATACGACTCGACCGTTGAATCGATCTCGATAATCGCCATCGCGTCCGATTGAAATCAATCCCGCTTCGACCATCTCATCTAAATCAAACCCACGTCGTGCCAAGGAATCCACTGTAAAACGATCTTGATCCGGTGCATACCCAAGTCGGAACTCACGCATCGCACCTTCACGGATACCGCGATTCTCTAAATAGATTCGTCCCGCGTCGCCTGCTTCCGTTTGAATCAACACCTCATGATACAACTCGGTGACGATCCGATGTGCCTCGCGCATCCGGAACTTCTTTTCCTGTTCCGGTGTCGATTCCGATTGTTCGAATCGGTCCGGCTCTAGTTCCGGAAGTGTGACATCATTTCGATCAGCTAATTTAGAGACGGCTTCCTTGAAACTCATTCCTTCTGTTTCCATGACGAAAGTGATCGCGTTTCCACCTGCACCACATCCAAAACAGTAGTACATCCCTTTATCAGGAGAAACAGAAAAGGAAGGTGATTTCTCAGAATGAAACGGGCAGAGCCCTGAATATCGATTCCCTTGTTTTTTTAATTCTACACGTTCTGAAATCAATTCGACGATGTCCGTTGCTTGGCGGACCTGATCGACGATTTCATCAGGAATTCGCTTCATTCCGTCCTCTCCCCTTTCCTTGAGAACTTATCCTTACATGACCATACCCGCAATGAAACGGAACGATGACTCGTTCCGTTTCATTAGAAAAAGGGCATTATCTCATTTATCAGCTAAACAAGTATACTATGTTCCTGACTGCTTGACTAGTCATGCGCTTTCCCGGAGATCCCGGTCAAAATCAGGTTCGCCGTTTCCTCGACTGCTTTATTCGTTACATCGATGACTTGGCAACCGATTCGTTCGTATAAATTCCGTGCGTATTCGAGTTCCCGGTTGATTCGGTCCATCTGCGCGTATGCTGCTTCTGGTTTGAGTCCTAATGAACGCAGGCGTTCCATTCGGATGTCGATCAACTTTTCCGGTGAGATGAGTAGTCCAAAACATTTTTCTTTTGGAATATCGAATAGCTCTGCTGGCGGGATCGATTCCGGTACGAGTGGTACGTTCGCTACTTTATATCGTTTCAAAGCCAGATACTGCGAAAGTGGTGTCTTTGATGTACGCGACACTCCGATTAAGACGATATCCGCACGCTTGATGCCTTTTGGATCACGTCCATCGTCATACTTAACAGCAAATTCGACCGCTTCGATTTTCCGGAAATATTCCTCATCTAAACGATAGATCAATCCGGGTTCTTCTTTCGGTTGCATCTGCAAACGATCTTCCATCGTGTCAAGCAATGGGCCAAGTAGATCGATCGCTTTTACACCGTGGGCACGCGCCGTGTCTGCAAGCAGACGACGATGGGTCGCATGGACGATCGTAAAAGCGATCGTCGCTTGTTCTTCTTTCGCATGAAGAACCAAGTCATAAATGACTTGATCATCATCGACGAACGGAATGCGGACCGTTTCGATGGCTTGTTCCGGGAATTGGATTGCAGCTGCGCGGACGACGAGTTCACACGTCTCTCCGACAGAGTCACTCACGACATAAATCCGTTGACGCATCAGGAACCCTCCTTAAATTTCTTCATCACGTGCTAAAGCGACCAACACTTTCGTCATGTTCGTCTTCGTCATTCTACCAACGACTTTCAAGACGCCGTTCTCCTCTTCGACGACCGGCATTGAATCAATCTGCTTTTCAATCAGTTTCATGCCGGCACCAATCAACGTCTCCGTTTTTTCACAGACCGTCAAATTCGGCATCCGTGTCATGATGATGTTGACCGGTAACGAGTCTAACTCTTGATTACCGATTGCCGCACGTAGAAAATCCTTACGTGACAACACACCGACTAACGCATGGTCCTTACTGACGACGAACAGAGAACCTACATCTTCTAGGAACAAGTGAACGATCGCATCGTATACGGTCATTCCTTCATGAATGACTTTTGCCGACGACATGAATTCACCGACGGTCAATGTATCGAGTTTCTCATGAAGCATGGACGCATTTTTCTTTCCAACGTACATATAGCCGACACGTGGACGCGCTTCTAACATGCCGGTCATCGTTAAAATCGACAAATCGGGTCGTAATGTCGCCCGTGTCAGGGAGAGCGCTGCAGCAATCTGCTCTCCCGTGATCGGACCATTCTCTTTGACGATTTGGAGTATCTTTTTTTGCCGTTCATTTAACTTCATCGGCTCATCCGTCCTTTTTCTTTACGCTAAAGTAAGTGCATTGAACCGGGCGACTGATTCGATTGCTTGCGCAAATCGTTTCATTTCGCTAAGACGGTTCGTACGGACTGTTTCGTCGTCCGTCATGATCATCGTACCGTCAAAGTATGCTGTGATCGACGGAACGGTTGCCTCAAGTGCCTCAAGCGCTCGTTCATAATCAAGTGACGCGATGGCTTGATCTACCTCTGGTAAGGTTTTCTCAATCGCCTCATGCAACGCGCGTTCCGCATCATTTTCAAAGAGCGCTGGATTAACAGTTGTGACGTCTTCTGCTTTTTTCGAGATGTTTAAGACACGACTGAGTTGTTCGACCGTTTTCTTGAACGATTCTTTTTTCGTCGCACTTTCAAGCATCGCAGCACGCTGCTCATTCGCTTCGACTGTCAACGTATGATCAAGAGCGGCTTCGACGACATCATGACGGAAGTTCATTTCCGATAGACGGTATTTCAAGCGTTGTGCAAAGAAGTCTTGTAATGCAGCTTGAACTTCTTCGGCATCCTTCGCATAAAGACCTGCTGCCACCTGTTCTGAAACGACGAAGGCAATCAGTTCAGTCAATGTCAGATTCAACTTACGATCTGATAAGATTTGAACAATCCCTTGTGCTTGACGACGCAATGCGTACGGATCCGCTGATCCACTCGGAATCATACCGACGCCAAAGAATCCAGCGACGCTGTCCATCTTATCAAGAATCGCATAGAGTGTTCCTGTCGGTGTCTCCGGACTTGCATCACCCGCGAAGCGTGGCATGTAATGTTCACGAATCGCAGCCGCAACTTCCGGATCCTCATTCTTCATGTTCGCATAACGCTCACCCATCAGACCTTGTAATTCTGTGAATTCATAGACCATTTGACTGACCAGATCGAATTTATAGATTTGTCCTGCACGTTCAACACGTGTTTTGTCCGCACCGACACGATCTGCAAGTGCGAGCGCCATCTGACGGACGCGACGGACTTTTTCGCCTGTCGTTCCTAATTTTTCATGGAAGACGATTTTATCAAGACGTTTCGCCTGTTCATCGATATCTGCTTTTTTATCTTCTTCATAGAAGAACTGCGCATCGGCTAAACGAGCACGGATGACTTTTTCGTTTCCGCGTGCGACGTTTTCAAGATGTGTTGTGTTTCCGTTTCGTACCGTGACGAAATAGTGGAGCAACGCACCGTCACGTTTGACCGGGAAGTAACGTTGGTGTTCTTTCATCGTCGTGATCAAGACTTCTTCTGGTAACTCAAGATACGCTTCATCGAATGCACCGAACAAGGCTGTCGGATACTCGACGAGGTTCGTGACTTCTTCAAGTAAAGACGCATCAATCGGCACTTCGAATTGTTCGCGTGCCGCAAGCGCTGCGATTTGTTCTTCGATCAATTGACGACGTGCTTCATAACTGACGATGACGTTTTCTCCTGCGAGCGCTTCGACATACGCGTTCGGACGCAGGATTGTGATGTCCTGCCCGAGGAAACGATGTCCACGCGATGTCCGACCTGTTTCGACGGATGCGACTTCAAACGGGATGACTTGATCGTCAAGCAGGGCAATCAACCAGCGAATCGGACGCATGTAACGTAACGATTGTGTGCTCCAACGCATGTTTTTCGGGAATGTCATCGCTTCGACGACTTGTTTTAGTCCAGGAAGTAGATCAGCTGTCGCTTGTCCGACTTCCTTACGTGTCGCATAAAGGTATTCGACTCCTTTTTCTTCTCCAAGGAAAAGATCATCCGTCGTTAACCCTTTACCACGCGCGAATCCTTCGGCTGCTTTCGTCCAGTTACCGTCTTCATCCATCGCGATGCGTTTTGCTGGTCCTTTTAATGTCTCTTCGAGGTCGCTTTGACGTGCTGCGAGACCTTTGACATACACTGCAAGACGGCGTGGTGTCGAGAAGGATTCAACGCTCGCGAACTCAATCCGTGCTTCTTCAAGAAAACGCGTCACGCGTTCCTTGAGTTGTGTTTCCGATTGAAGGACGAATCGAGCCGGCATTTCTTCTAAACCGATTTCAAGTAATAATTCATGCATGTGACTCACCTGCTTTCGACTTGATCAATGGGAAGCCAAGACGTTCCCGTTCTTCGATGAAACTTTGCGCACAACGGCGCGACATGTTCCGGACACGATGGATGAATCCTGTGCGTTCCGTAACAGAGATTGCTCCCTTCGCGTCGAGAAGGTTAAAGGTATGCGAACATTTCAAGATGTAATCATATGCCGGGAAAACGAGGTTCTCGTCCAAGGCACGATTTGCTTCTTTTTCATATTGATCGAACAACGTGAAGAGTAACGCGACATCAGATGTTTCAAACGTATACTTCGAATGTTCGAACTCTGGTTGATAGAAAATATCACCGTATTTGAAGCCATCCGTCCAAACGAGATCAAAGACACTCTCGACGTCTTGAATATACGACGCGAGACGCTCAATTCCGTAAGTGATCTCTACTGCGATTGGATTACACTCGATTCCACCGACTTGTTGGAAGTACGTGAACTGCGTGATTTCCATTCCGTTCAGCCACACTTCCCAGCCGAGACCTGCAGCACCGAACGTTGGGTTCTCCCAGTTATCCTCTACGAAACGGATATCATGTTCGAGTGGGTTGATACCGAGCAACTCGAGACTTTGTAAGTACAATTCCTGAATGTTGTCAGGTGATGGTTTCATGATGACTTGGAATTGATGATGTTGATACAGACGGTTCGGGTTCTCCCCGTAACGACCGTCAGCTGGACGGCGTGATGGTTCTGTATAACAAACGTTCCATGGTTCTGGTCCGAGACTCCGTAAGAATGTCATCGGATTCATCGTACCGGCTCCTTTTTCTACGTCGTATGCTTGCATCGTCAAGCAGCCTTGTTCTGCCCAAAATTTTTGTAATGTCAAGATCATGTCTTGTACTGTCATCTTCACGACTTTCACCTCCGAAATGATTAAGGAACGCAAAAAACGCCCCTATGTACAACAATCGTTGCACATAGGGACGAGACGAGCCCGCGGTTCCACCCTACTTGCATGCATCGCATGCCACTCTTTTTGACAAAGAACACTCCGAAACGCCATTCGCGCCCCTCTCACTCCCAGCTCACACCACCCTGGAATCGCTTGATTGAGAAAAAGACGGTACTCCTTTTCGTCATCGTGTTCATTTAGTTACTTCTACCGCATTTATTCTACCGAACCCGCTTGTTGCTGTCAATCGTTGCCGAAATCAATCAACTGGTCGAGGACACGTTTTGAACGCAGGCGTAACCCGCTGTAACGTTCCATATAAGCATCCATGATTTGACGTAGTAGACGCTTCGTTTCCGGTTTCACCGTCACGGTCCCGATCCGTGAAAAATCGTAGACAGAAAATACGTAAAGCATCTTCGCGACTGCCTCTGACATGAAGACAGCATGTTCATCCTCATGGCGATGCCGGCGACAGAGTAGACCGCCATGGTGTAACGAAAAAGCAAACGGTGCTTCAGCACTCCCGCAAATCGTACAACCATTCAAATGAGGCGCAATCCCTAGATGACGCAACAGACGCAATTCGATGATGAAAGAGACGACGTCAGGATCGAGTCCTTCATCCATCGCCTCCAGTCCTTCGACGAATAAATCATACAGTGCCGGTTGTGGCACCCGTTCATCAAGCGCTTTATCTGCAAGCTCCAGTAGATACATCGCATACGCCATCAAGACGACATCTTGCCGGATATGCGCGTGGCTCGTGATGACGTCTGCTGATTTCAACTGACCGAGACCACGTGACCTTGGATAGATATAGACGGCTCGAACGAAAGGCTGGCTTGCCGCGTTAAAACGACTACCCGGCTTCTTCGCTCCTCGCGCCATGACGGCGAGCTTGCCGTATTCACGTGTCAGTAGCGTGACGATTTTATTCGATTCACCGTATACGACCGTTCGTAGTACAAGCCCTTCCGCCTTATCGATCATCGCTTAGTACTCGTCATCGCGGAAGCCAAGTTCACGCAATTGACCGGCCTTGTTACGCCAATCCTTTTGGACTTTGACCCACAAGTTCAGGTAAACTTTCGTTCCGAGTAACATCTCGATGTCCGTTCGTGCTTCAGAGCCGATTTCTTTTAGAAGTGCTCCGCGTTTACCGATGATGATTCCTTTTTGGGAATCGCGCTCGATCAAGATCGTCGCATGGACATCGACCATGTTTCCATTCTCACGCGTCTTGATTTGATCAATCGCGACTGCGATCGAGTGTGGTACTTCGTCGCGTGTCTTCTGCAAGACTTTCTCACGAATCATCTCTGAGATGATAAAACGCTCCGGGTGGTCAGTGACTTGATCCGCCGGGTAATACATCGGTCCTTCTGGTAAGATCTTCGCGATTTCTTCAAGTAACGGTCCGACGTTGTTACCTTGAAGCGCAGAGATCGGAACGACTGCCGCAAACTCGAGCTCATTTTTATATGACTCGATGATTGGCGGAATATCATTCGGATGAATCAAATCGACCTTATTCATGACGAGAATGATGGGTGTATCGAGTTCCTTCAATTTTTCAATGATGAAATCGTCACCTTTTCCTTTTGGTTCTGTCACGTTGACCATGAACAAAATCGCATCAACTTCACGCAATGCGTTCGTTGCGACCTTCATCATGAAGTCACCGAGTTTATGTTTTGGTTTATGAATCCCTGGTGTATCAATGAAAATCGTCTGAACGTCTTCTGTCGTATAGACACCTTGGATCTTATTTCGCGTCGTTTGTGGCTTATCAGACATGATGGCAATCTTTTGTCCGATGACACGGTTGAGGAATGTCGATTTTCCGACGTTCGGGCGTCCGATGATCGAGACAAAGCCCGATTTGAATCCTTCTTTAAACATGTAAATCCCCTTTCGTGAATGCTCCTGGTAAGAGGGCGCCCACTGTTGTTTCTGTGACATCCCCTTTAAGGTTCGTCAAATAGATTGGCATATCTGCGTCACACATCTCTGATAGCACTTGGCGGCATTGTCCACATGGTGCGACCGGTCCTTCTGTGTCCGCAACGACAGCCATCGCTGCATACTCGCGTGCATCCTGTGCCCACGCAGAGAAGATCGCTGTCCGTTCTGCACAGTTACAAAGACCATATGCAGCGTTTTCAATATTGCAGCCGTGGAATACTTGTCCGTCTTTTGTTAGTAGAGCAGCACCGACTTGGAATTTCGAATATGGAACATACGCTTTTTCGCGTGCACGTTTGGCTTGTTCGAGTAATTGTTCTGTTTTCATGTGAATATCCCCTTCTTAGGAACGGTATTGGCCAAAAAGGCCGGATTCTTATTGTACCAAATATGGGATGAAGATGCATAGTGCAATTGCAACAGATGTAAGCGCCAACACAAGAACTGCTCCACTTGCGATATCCTTGACTGCTTTTGCCAGTGGATGCCACTCCTGTGTCACGAGATCAACGACGCGCTCAAACGCTGTATTGAACATCTCGGCGCTAATGACGATTCCGACCGTCAAGAAGAGGATCGCCCGCTCGACAGACGTCAATGGTAATAAAAAGGCGACAAGTAACACGATGGCGCCAACTGTCACGTGAACTTTCATATGCCGTTCTTCTCGAATCGATTGGCACAATCCGTTCATGGCATGTCGAAAGGGTTGCCACCAGCTTTTCACAATGTGCCCCGGTATAACTCGAAGTGATGCAGGATTTCCTCCTGTCGCTTCGTCATGACTTCCTCATCTGCTTTTTCAATGTGATCGTATCCGAGTAAATGGAGGAAACCATGGACAGCGAGGAAACCGAGCTCTCGCTCAAAATGATTGCCATACTCTGCCGCTTGTTCACGACACCGTTCTACGGAAATGATCAAATCTCCGAGGACGATTGGTTCATCTTCGAGTAATCCAAAATCGATTTCATCTTCTCCGAGTTCTTCCATCGCAAAGGAAATGACGTCTGTCGCCTGATCCTTTCCACGCCATTCACGATTGATTTCTTGAATCTCATCGTTTGAGACGAAAGTCACGGACAACTCACTATTTGAATCGACTTCTTCTTGTTCCGCCGTGTAAATCAAAATCGATTCGACAAGCTGTCGTTGTTCTTCCGTTAGACGATTATTCTCGTCTGTCATATAAATATTCATGTCGTTGCCTCTTTCTTTAGTTCTGGATACTCGATTCGTTCATGGAACAAACCGGATAAGGTATGACACGCACTTTCACCGACGCGATAAATCTCACGTGTCGTAATGTCACATTCCGCAAATTGGTCATCCATCATCTTTTCACGAATGATTTTCGAGACCAAGTCCCGAATTCCTTCTTCTGAAGGAGCTTTCATCGAACGAACTGCCGCTTCAATCGAGTCAACGATCATGATGACCGCCGCTTCACGGGTTTGTGGTTTCGGACCCGTGTAACGGAACGTCTCCTCGTCGACCTCACCTTGTTCTGCTGCCTTGACATAAAAGTATCGTAGCAGAGAGGTTCCATGATGCTGGCGGCAAATATCGATGATCGCTGCAGGCAGTTTTGCGTCTTCGAGTAATTCAACACCATCCTCAGTATGTGCCAAGATGACACGTGCCGACTCTTCCGGTGTCAATCGATCATGGGGATTGCGTCCATGCTGGTTTTCAATGAAATAAAGTGGTCGTCGCGTTTTCCCTAAATCATGATAGTAGGCTCCGACTCGTGCAAGCAATCCATCTGCTCCGATTGCTTCACAGGCTGTTTCTGCTAGGTTCGCGACCATCATACTATGATGGTACGTTCCCGGTGCTTCAACTAATAGTTTTTTGAGTAACGGATGCGTCGGGTTCAACAGTTCGAGTAGGCGGGTCGGTGCTAAAATACCGAATGTCATCTCAAGAAACGGCAATAGTCCAATTGCTAGGACGGCACTCAAGATACCACTCGCAATCGCAAAACCGATTAAAATCAGCGTTTCTCGTAGTTCGAACGTACCACTTCGTAACAGGACGAATGCTAAGAAAATCGCGATGTTTGCTCCGGCAATCGAAATACTGCTCATGAAAATACGACGACGCGACAAACTAGATTGTAGGAAAAACGTTGCAACTAACCCACCGGCCAATAAATAGATCGCGATATTGAAGCTGAAGTTTTGATTTGCACTATAGAAGAACGTTCCAGCAAGCGCCGTAAAAAGAGAACTCGATAATGCAATCCGTTCGTTCAATAAATTGCGCAGGACAAGCGCAGCAAAAGCGGTCGGTGTGAGTAAGTAAAGTGCAGGATTGATGTCGTCTGCTAAGAACGCCATACCATACATGACGAGTAATTGTAGACTGACGACGAGATAGACAAGACCGAATAAACGAATCCGCCCCATTTGAGCGTATCGCAATTTCGAACGATGAATGAATCCAAATAAAAAGGCAGTCATCAACGCACTGACAAGCATCGCACCGAGTAACGGTTTCAACGACTGTCGATCAGAAATCAAACCGACCAGTTGTAGCTGACGATAGGCATCTTGTGAAATCACTTCGCCTCGTTTGACGATCACTTCACCTTCTGAAATGATAACCGGTTCGACTTTATCACTCGTCTGCTTACGAAGCTGTTCCGTCTTTTCCGGATCATAGACGTAATTCGTCACGATCAGTTGATCGGTCAGCGCTTTAGCGACTGCTTTTAATGAGAAGGAGAGCGGCGAACGTTCGATATCAGTCCGCGCATTCTCACGTGCTTCTGCTACTTCACCACCATCGGACGAGATACGTTGACGCATCGCTTCTTCAATCGCTGTAATGACGACGTCACGTGTCGTATTCCGAAGTGCTGTCGTCGACGTCACAAGCAAGCGTAACTCATCATCCTTCAACAGTGTCGCCGCCTCCGTTCCACGCAGACGCTGTTTGATTTTACCGATCTCATTTGCTTTTTTAATACCGGACAAACTAGCAAAAAGTTGTTCTACTTTATCAATTTGCTGTGCTGCATACTCTTGTTTGATCGTATACTGACTCTCGATTGCAGCAACCGAATTTTCCTTGATTTGATTTGTTGCGACCCGGTCCTCCATCGTCAAGGGTGACCGGATATCTTCTTCTGCAATTGAGAATGGTTCTGCGGACAAGGCTTCTGGTCGAACGCTGACATACATCATCGTCGATACGATGAGATAGAATATTACTGTCAAAAGACCGACCCAGACCCCAACCTTGCGCATATCATCTCCCCCTTTTTCCTCTATTTCCGTAACGGCTTAGGTCAAATCCTGACTATAAGCATCAACGATTTTACGGACAAGTGGGTGACGTACGACATCAGCTGAGCCAAAGTGCTCAAAATGAATCCCTTTGACATTGCCGAGCAAATGTAACGCTTCTTGTAGACCAGACGTTTTTCCACGCGGAAGATCGACTTGTGTTAAATCGCCCGTAACAATCATCTTCGAATGGAATCCGAGACGCGTCAGGAACATCTTCATTTGTTCCCGTGTCGTATTTTGCGCTTCATCGAGAATGACAAAAGCATGTTCAAGCGTCCGTCCTCGCATGTAAGCAAGCGGTGCGATTTCGATGACACCACGTTCAAGCAGACGAGCCGTATGCTCGACACCAAGCACGTCATGTAGCGCATCGTACAGAGGACGTAGATAGGGATCGACCTTTTCTTTAAGATCCCCTGGAAGAAATCCTAGATTTTCTCCTGCTTCTACTGCCGGACGCGTCAGGACGAGTCGTTTGACGTGACCTTCTTTTAACGCTTTTGCTGCCATCACGACAGCAAGATACGTTTTTCCGGTTCCCGCTGGACCAATACCGAATGTCAAATCACAGCGGTCGATTCCCCGAACGTAACGTGCTTGACCGAGTGTCTTTGCACGAAGTGGTTTTCCTTTATGATTCGTATGAATGACCGTATCGTAAAGTTCTAGCAGTTCATCCACACGATCTTGACGTGCAAGTTGAATGGCGCTCGTCGCGTCACGTTCCGTTAAAACAGCTCCGCGATTCACAAGTTGTTTCAAGACGCCTACGACCTGTCCTGCTAAGATCACAGACTGCTCCTGTTCGGATTGTGCCAACAGCTCATCTCCTCGATGGGTCAGCTGAACGTCAAGTTCTGCTTCCATCGTACGTAAGACTGCATCATTCGGACCGACGAATGCTTGAATCTGTTCTGAATTCGAAAATGCAAATGGGATTCTTTCGTTGAATATCACGTTGTGAATGGCCTCCTAGTCATGGATAACAAGTTGTCATCGCTTCATATCTAATCTCTTCCACTTTAGCACTTCCGCCGAAAAGATGGAAAGAAAAACCCGTTCCCACCTTTTAGGAAATAAAAAGAGTCGATCCTACGCGTTTCGTAGAATCGACTCACTAGACAAATATTAGCGTTTGCGCTTGGAAACAGGCGCACCAAGAACTTCACTCCAAACGATGGCACGTCGCATTTCATCTTGTGAAATCGTCGTTGCTGATGCTGAACGACTAGACGATCCAATGGCACCATCTGCTACGCTATCTTTGATTTCGCCAATCGTCGATGAGGACATCCCTTTTTTCGAATGTTGCTTTTGACGTTGGTCCAAACGTTGTTGCAATTCCGTTCGTTCATGAACTGGTCGCGCTTTCGTTTGCGTTACCCCCGGTTGTTTCTTCGCGGGTGCTTTTTTACGAACGACAGGTGGAGGTACCGTCTCTTGTCGCATCGTATCGACCTGTTCGGTCATTTGCTTCACATATTCACCGAACTCCTTTGAAGGAGTTCGGTTCGTCTGCTTCGGTTTTTTATCTGCTGCTTTTGAGATGACGGAGATGACACCGAATGCGATCATCAATCCGACCCATATGATATCCATACCGTCTCACCCTTTATTGTGAGTCATTTGGTGATGATTGCCCACCGATTGCTTGGCGCATTTTCGTATCTGCTGTCACGTTCAAGTAGTTCGCATAATCCATGACACCAAAGTTACCGTCACGCATCGCTTCAGCGATAGCAAGCGGCACTTCCGCTTCAGCAGCGACAACCTTCGCACGCATCTCTTCAACACGTGATTTCATCTCTTGTTCACTTGCGATCGCCATTGCGCGACGTTCTTCGGCTTTCGCTTGCGCAATGTTCTTATCCGCTTCTGCTTGATCCGTCTGCAGAACCGCACCGATATTCTTACCGATATCAATATCTGCAATATCAATCGAGAGAATCTCGAACGCCGTACCCGAATCGAGTCCTTTTGCAAGAACCGTCCGTGAGATCATCTCTGGATTCTCAAGTACTTCTTTTTGGTCATTACACGAACCAATTGTTGAGATGACACCCTCACCAACACGTGCGATGACCGTTTCTTCCCCAGCACCACCGACGAGACGATCGATGTTCGCACGTACCGTGATCCGGGCTTTCGCTTTCACTTCAATCCCGTTCATCGCCACACCGGCAATGAATGGTGTTTCGATGACTTTCGGGTTAACCGACATTTGAACAGCTTCCAAAACGTTACGACCAGCAAGATCAATCGCCGCTGCGCGTTCGAAGCTCAACTCGATATTCGCACGGTGTGCTGCAATCAAGGCATTGACGACGCGGTCAACGTTACCACCAGCAAGGAAGTGACTTTCCAGTTGGTTCGTATTCAAGTTCAATCCCGCTTTAACCGCCTTGATCAACGGATTGACGATCTTAGACGGTGTTACTCGACGAAGACGCATCCCGACTAATGTAAAGATCGATACGCGCACTCCCGCTGCGAGCGAGCTAATCCAAAGTGGAATCGGAACGAGCGTGAAGAAGATGGCGAGGAAAATTAAAATTCCTCCGGATATGAGTAATACAGTCAATAATTCAGGTGTCATGTGTGGGACTCCTCCTTCGTATGTTGGACTCTAACAATGACGCGTCCATGCGTCACTTCTTTTACGACGATCGTTTCCCCCGCTTGAATGAAGGTCCCTTCCGTAACCGCATCGATTCGATTTCCGTCGATTTCAATTGTTCCTGACGGACGGAGAGGTGTCAGACTGACTCCTTCTTGTCCCAACAGTTGCACTTTGTCTTGATGAGAAAGATAGCCTTTTTCAGACGATGTGGAATCTGTCAAAATCAAACCTCTCCATAATAAGGATTGATTCGATTTAATTCTGCGATATGCCCAGTATCCGGCCGCAAGTGATAGAAATACAGCAAGTCCAACCGCTATGCCTACTTGACCAACTGTAGCACCTGCCATGATCAGACTAGCAAGGACAGCCCCGATTCCGAGGACTCCAAAGATTCCGAACCCTGTGACGAATATTTCGACCAGTAACATGAGGACCCCGATCATGAAGACCGCCAAAATCATCCCTAAGCTAAACGTCATGCGTACGTTCACCCCTTTTCATTCGTGTCAGAAGTTGCTTCTTTTGCACTTTGATTCGTTACTATAATTATATACGCTTTCAAAACAAAAAGGTTTCATGACTATTCTGAATTCATTAAGAAACTTTTAATTGTGACAGGAACGACAAAAAAGGTGCCCCGAAGGACACCTTTTTCATGTATTAAGCGAGCCGTTGTTTGACGAGTCGATTAATTAACGCACCGTCTGCCTTGCCTTTAAGCTGTGGCATGACGATACCCATTACTTTCCCCATATCTGAAGGAGCAGAGGCACCCGTCTGCGCAATAGCTGCGTCGACGATTTCCTGTACTTCTTCCTCGGAAAGCTGTTTTGGCATATAAGCTTCGAGCACGACAATCTCTGCTTGAATTTTCTCGACGAGATCGTGACGACCAGCGCTTTCGAATTCTCGGAGGGAGTCGTTGCGCTGCTTCATTTCACGTGAAAGAATCGTTAATTCTTCCTCGTCTGTCAATTCTTGCTTACCGAGTTTGATCGTTTCATTTTGCAACGATGATTTCACCATCCGAATCGTCGTAAGACGATCTTTTTCACGTAGACGCATGGCTTCTTTCATATCCGCTGTCAAACGCTCCTGAAGACTCATGAGGATACACCCTCTCTAACGTTAGAACTTCTTACGCTTACGCGCAGCCTCCGATTTAAGCTTACGTTTTACACTTGGCTTTTCGTAGTGTTTACGTTTACGAACTTCTGCAAGCGTACCATCTTTTGAAACACCACGTTTGAAGCGACGAAGTGCGTCTTCAAGTGATTCATTTTTACGTACACGAGTTTCCACTAGTTTTCCCTCCCTCCGATATTACCGACTAAAGGAAACGTGTCAGACACGTCATACAACATTATAGTAGGAATATACAATTTGGTCAACAGTTGATTCTAGCGACTTTTCTGTACCCTACGCTGTTCCTTTTTGTTCTTATCTATCCTCTCATGGTTGCATCCGTTTGACAACAAAATCTAGTCATTCCTGCATCAAAATCCAGAAACTTTTTTGTAAGCGTTATCATGTATTTTTTAAAATGTTTTGTCAAAAAGGGTGATGATGTGTCAAAATATAGACAATTATCAAATAAAGGAGTGTGACATCACTTATGAAAGAAGCAAAGCGCATCATTTGGGGATTGATTCTCGGGGTGATTCTCGGAATCGTCCTCGCTTCCTTACCGGACAAGTCGATTTATGAGGGATTGAATAAATATGCTTTACAACCCATCGGAACGATCTTCCTGAACTTAATTAAGATGCTCGTCGTACCGATCGTCTTCTTCTCAATCGCCCTTGGCGTCATGGGACTTGGAAATCCAAAAGAGCTTGGTCGTGTTGGTGGTAAAGCCATCACTTACTTCATGACGACGACAGCTGTCGCAATTGTCATTGCTCTCGGTTTGTCATTACTGATCAAACCGGGTACGTTTGGTAACTTCGAGACGCAAGGTCTTGAATATGATAACGGAAATCTACCAGATACGAGCATAATCAACACAATCGTTGGTATGTTCCCGACGAACCCGATCACGTCGATGGCGGAAGGAAATATGCTACAAATCATCGTCTTCAGTGTCTTTATCGGTTTTGGGATCACGTTCCTCGGTCAAAAAGTCTCGACACTACGGACGTTCATCGAGCAGGGTAATGATTTAATGACGTACTTGATCACGCTCGTCATGAAAATGGCACCGCTCGGAGCATTTGCTTTGATCGCATCAGCCGTCGGTTCTCAAGGGTGGGATTCGCTAAAAGCAATGGGACTTTATATGGGTGTCGTCATCTTGTCACTATTCGTCCATTCCGTATTGACGTATGGTTCGACTGTTTCACTTCTTGGGAAGATGAACCCGTTCTTCTTCTTTAAGAAGTTCGCACCTGTCATGCTGTTCGCTTTCTCGACGTCTTCGTCGAACGCAACACTCCCTGTTGCGATGCAAACGGCTCAAAAAGAGTTGAAGGTTCCGCGTTCCGTCTCAAGTTTCGTCCAGCCTCTTGGTGCGACGATCAACATGGATGGAACAGCAATCATGCAAGGTGTCGCGACTGTCTTCATCGCGCAAGTTTACGCTGTTGATTTGACGCCAGGTCAACTTGCGACGGTCGTCCTGACAGCTGTTCTTGCATCAGTCGGAACAGCCGGTGTACCGGGTGTCGGTCTCGTCATGTTGACGATGGTTCTTCAATCGGTCAATCTACCGGTCGAAGGGATCGCTTTAATCATCGGTGTCGATCGTCTTCTTGATATGATGCGGACAGCCGTCAACATCACTGGTGACGCAGCATGTGCCGTCATCGTCTCGAAATCGGAAGAAGGTAATCTGAAAGAAGAAGAGAACGAAGAAACAGATGAGCGTTACGCTTGATTGCACATTTCTCGACTGACGAAAAGGACGTTCCGCCAACTGCGGAACGTCCTTTTTTATCTGTTCACTTATTTTGATAAGACGAATGAGCTAAGTCCTTCGACGCGAACCGTACCTGATACTTTACGGATTGCTTTAGTTCCTGCCTGCTTACCATCTACAAGCAGCTTCCATTTCCCTGTCGGTAGCTTCATGTCGACTGCTGTCCGATTCGCATTATGAATGACGTAGAGATCATCCTTTTGTTGTGGCGCAGCATCATCTAATCGATAAGCAATGACTTGTGCCGGTGCTGCTTCAAACGTCAGGTAACGACGAATGTCTTTTGCTGTTGCTAAATGAAGTACTGGATTCTTTTTACGTAACTCGATCAATCCTGTCATATAATCAACGTCTTGTTGACGGTCCATCTTCCGTTTCCAGTCGAGCTGGTTGACAGAATCCGGTGATTTATACGAGTTATGGTCTCCGCCCTTCGTCCGCATGAAGTCCTGCCCTGCATGGATGAACGTCGTTCCTTGTGACGTCAACAAGATACTTGAAGCCAAACGATGCATCTTTGTCTTCGTTGCGTCATTGTCTTGTGGATTCGTCAGGTTCAACTTATCCCAAAGCGTATGGTTATCATGTGCTTCAACGTAAGTGATGGCTTGATCTGGTTCTTGCGTAAATCCTTGAATCTCTTTGTCATAAGCAATCTCTCCGACGATTCCGCGTTTGATGCGCGTTTCAAGACCGGTTGTTCCGTTAATGAAACCAGCATCTGAATCGATGAAGACGCTACCTTTGAGCGCATCGCGTAGATTGTCATTGAAATGTCCGATTCCTGGCATTTGTTTTGTATTCGTTTGGTTGGCCTTCTCTGCATCCGGAAGCGGTGTTCCAAGGCTCCACCCTTCTCCGAATACGAGAATCGACGGATCAATTCGTTTTGTCACCTGTTTAACAGCATTCATCGTCTTGACGTCGTGAATACCCATTAAGTCAAAGCGGAAGCCGTCCCAGTGGTATTCTTTCGCCCAGTAGGAGACAGAGTCAACGATCAATTTGTGCATCATTTGACGCTCAGACGCTGTATCGTTTCCGACACCCGTTCCGTTCGCTAAATCGCCGCCTTCTGTATAACGGTAGTAATAACCAGGAACGATTTTATCAAGGTTTGATGCCTTTGCGTCAAACATGTGGTTGTAAACGACATCCATGACGGCACGTAGTCCATTGTCATGTAATCCTTGGATCATCTGCTTCATTTCTGTGATTCGGACTTTTGGATCATATGCATTTGTCGCATACGATCCTTCTGGTGCGTTATAGTTCTTCGGATCATAACCCCAATTGTACGATTTAAGCGGATTCGTCTCGTCGACGGACGCTGTATTAAAGTCGTAGACTGGAATGAACTGAACGTGCGTGATACCGAGTTCTTTCAAGTGATCTAATCCTGTTTTGGTCTTCGTTTTCTTACCATCCTTCGTCAAACGTGTACCCGGCTCGATGACTCCGAGATATTTCCCTTTTTGTTTGATGCCAGAATCGTAACCCGAATTCGTCACATCAAACATCGATAAATCACGGACGTGTGATTCATAGATGATCGCGTCTGTCGCATGGCGAAGTGGCATTTTCCCATTCGTCCAGCGTTTTGGATCCGTCTCGCGTAAGTCGACGACGACACCTTGGTCGCCATTGACGGTGACTGCTGCCGCATACGGATCAACAGCACGCGTTGATTCTTTGGCGTGTTTGACTTCGTATGTGTATCCGACACCGTCAAGATCGCCCTTGACTGTTACTTGATACACACCACGATCCGTTCGTTCCATCTTGATTTCGCGCGTGATATCTTTTGTCGTAGCAGCTTCTTGTTTTGGTAAGCGATACAATTCGAGCTCGACGGCTTGTGCTGTCGGTGCCCAGACTTTAAACGTCGTCTTCGATTTTTGATAGTCGACACCGAGTTTTCCATCGTAGGCATACTTTTGGTCGAATGCTTTCGAACGGAGCACTTTACCTGCTTCAAGAATTGCTTCTCCAAAAACAGGATGAGATGCTCGGACGACTTTTGCTAAATCGATATCTGAAGTGACTTCGACTTTTACCGTTTTGGCATCGATTGCTGACACGACTGGATTCGTCACGCCTTCAAACGTAAATGCCTTTAAGTCTTCTTCCGTCAGCGGTGCATTCGTTTTTAATGTCATCGTCCGGAAGTCATCTGCTAAAAAGCTTGTGATTTTCGGTGTGCGATCGATTTCCGGTTTGCTGTAGTATACCGTCTGATCCCCTTCAATCAACCAGATGTCTTTCGCCCCTGCATAAAAGAAACGATCAGCTCCGTCTTTTTCCGACCAACCCTCAAGATGAGGAATGACGCCTGCAAGACGTGCTTTCGTTGGGTTATCGAGCGTTACCTTGGCAATGGTACCGAACTCATCCTGCTGATCGAACTCGAAACGCTTGCCATCTTGCTCTTCCGGCCAAGACCAGACACCGTACTTGTCGTAATCATTGTCATACCGGTAATAGTGGATGTTCGTATCAATTTTTTCGACATCTGCTCCATTGCTTGGATTGACTGTCGAGATGTCCTTGCTTCCCGACTCGATCCAAATTTCAGCAACACCATTTTTAATCATGTCTTTCGTAATAAAGCGATCATTCTCAGATCCCCCATCCTTGTTCCAGTTGTCATCTCGAACGATGAAGCCGATTTTTTCCGGCTGATCCACTGGAAATTCATAAGCTGCGATTTTTCCGTAAGCATCCTCACCGTTAAAAGCGTGGGCTTTATTCGGAAAATAATCCGGACCATTTGCCCATAACCACAGATTCCAATCCTTTGTGGCATTCGGGTCTTCCTTGTAGTGAATGATGACCAATGTCGACTTCCCTTTTTCCAGTGCTTGACCGGATAAAGAGAGTCCACTAAATATCAGTGCAAACGTTAGCGCAACGATACAAACGAATCTCATGCGTTTCATACGGTAGCCATCTCCTTTTGATATGTAATCGTTTTCATTTTGCATCCGTTTACAAGTCCTGTCAAAGCCTATTTGATCGATTTGATCGAAAATAAGACTTTTGAACCAAGCATTTTTTTCAAAAAGAATGGTGATCTACATCAGAGAAAGACAGGAAAAAGCGCCTCCACAATTATTTGCTAGAGACGCTCAACTTTGTTTGTTTGTTTGTTTGTTTGATGGTAATACTGGTTATTGCTTACGATTGTGCGAGAAGTTTAGCGATTGCCTGTTTTGTCTGTTCCATTGATTCGTCCGATGCAAAGAAATACCAGACACCATCACTTGCGATATATCCTTCTCCGTCGATTTTCAGCGGCTTCAATTGTTCGAACCCACGCTGATTCTCCTGCGCTAGCTGCGCTGCGACATCAAGTCCGATATTTGTCGTAAAGTTGTTTTTCATGACATCCGTGATCTTTTCGAGTTGCGTCAACAACTGTGGTCCAGCAAGCTTCATTCCGACTGCTTCTAGCACTTGTCGCTGACGAATTTGTCGCCCCATATCGCCGAGTGGATCTTGCTTTCGCATCCGAGCGTAACCACTCGCTTCAAGGCCCGTCAAATGAATTTTCCCTTTCTCATACTCCTTTTGAAGACGACGATCGTTCCAACTGAAGGCAGATGGATTGTCGACCGTGACACCCCCAACAGCATCGACCAACTCAATCAATCCATCCATGTTGATCTTCGCATAATAAGGAATATCGGTTTCAAACGTCTGCTCCACCGTTTCGACTGTTTCTTTCACACCCCCATAGGCATAGGTATGATTGATTTTAGTCTTTTCGCCAGACGGTACGGTTACCTGCATATCTCTTGGAATAGACAGGGAAGTCGCTTGTTTTGTTTTTGGATTGAACGAAAGAAGCATGACGGCATCAGCACGTCCCTTATCATTTTTCCGTTCATCCACGCCAAGTAACAAGACATTGACCGGCTTCATCGATTCAAGTGGCTTCGGTTGCTTTCCATCTAACGGTGTTAAAAACGCGTCTGCCGTTTGCTTCACTTTTAAAAAAGCTAAACCAGCTGATGTACTAGCAATCAGAACGAACCCTAGTAGGAGCGCACTCAATACGCGCCAAACAAGGCGTGGTTTTCTTTTCGCCATTCGGGATCTCATGTCATGAACTCCTTCATAGTGTGTTTTCATACGTCTTCATCAATCCAGCAATGTTCGAGTTATGCAGGAACAACACGGAGTCGACTTGTTTTTGTTTAGCGAACTGCGAGACGTCGAATGATTTTGGGACATAACGAACGTCGACGACTTCCAGATTGGCACTTTTAGCAAGGAACGGTAAGACTGGATTCGCGAATGAATCCTTTAAGACGAGAATCGTTGGTCGATCATTCTTCGTCTGCTCCTTCATCGACATGATGCCGTGATTCCCGCGCAAGAATACTTCATACCGATCGACGTAATCTCCCTCCTGCTGAACGAAGGATTCATCAATGACTGGGCGATCGCATGCTCCGTCGTAACAGACATCAATCCCTTTAAAGAATGCTGGTCCATAATAAGCTAATTGATCACCAGACGTCGCGTACGCAAGCGTCGTCTTTCGTGCCAACGAACCATAATAGGCATGTTCATCCTCTTTACGATCTGCTTTCGATGGTGTGACTGGTTGTAGGTCCATGCCTTTCGTGATCGTCTGATACGCGGACGCCGCCCCGTCGATATTCCAGTGATGGTCCGTCTTGAAGTAGTCCGTTAGCTTTAATTGATCAAGTGACAAATTCGTCATCCCGGCAGCCTTGAAGTCACGAATCATTCCTGCGTATGGTATCCGAGCGTTTGAAGCAACATACGATGGAATCAACTGATCGCGTTCAGCAATGACCGTCTTCGATGGAGCTAGCGCCATATAGACGGGTCGATCGACTTCTTGCACGAACTGCTGAAACGCGTTTGGAATCTGGACTTGAGTCGAGGCACTCGGTTCGATCATATAGCCATTTTTAGCTGTATAGATTCCATTACGAAAAGGCTGTCTGAAGACATCCTTCGATAGCAGTGCCTGCATCTCAACGAACGTCCCCCGCAAAAGCAGTTGATCCGTGAAATACGTCTCCATCTTCAGCATATCTTTTCCGGTCGCGATTCCTTCAATCGTCGGATCGACCGATTGAGCGAGTGTGCGATTTTCTAGCTGAGAACGCACACGATCTTCTCGGACGATCGTTCCAACGCCAATCGTTAATAAGATGAGTAAAAAACTGATCGTCGTCACCCACATCATGATCCGTTCAAAAGAAGTCGTCCGTTTTTGTTCCTGCTTATTTTCTGTTTCAAGTGGCTGTGCCATCAGTAGACCTCCTTTTTAGAAGCGGAAATAGATGAATGGGTTAAACGTACTTGCAACAAGTGCTGATGTCGCCAAAAATAGTAGCAACATCGCATACCCATACTGCATCGTCGTACCAATTCTTCCGAGTGACACGACTAATCGCTCTCCGATGATTTTCGGAATCGGTGTTGCTGCGATACACGCGACAAGCAATAGAACACCATTTTGGACAAGCTGGTAGCTCGCGCGTTCATCCCAGATCACATCTGGTACGAACATTGCTTGAATGTACGTAACGGCTTCCGGGAACGTCTCGGAACGGAAGAATACCCAACCGACCAAAACGAGTACGAGTGTCCAAACGGTCGAGAAGACTGGCATTTTCGCCAACCATTTCCCGAGAAATGCTTTCTCGAGCATGATCCAGATTCCGTAATAGGCTCCCCACGCGACGAACGTCCAACTAGCACCATGCCAAAGACCCGTCAGCATCCAGACAATTGCTAAGTTGCGATACTGTAACCACGGTGAGACACGATTTCCACCAAGCGGGATGTAGACATAATCCCGGAACCACGATCCAAGTGAAATATGCCAACGACGCCAAAATTCAGAAACGGACTTTGAAATGTAGGGATAGTTGAAATTCTCAAGAAAATGAAATCCGAACATCAAAGCTAATCCAATCGCCATATCACTGTATCCTGAAAAATCGAAATAGATTTGTAAGGCGTAGGCGATGATGCCGATCCAAGCAAGCCCCATCGAGAGATCCTTCATATTGAAGATGGCATCCGCGACTTGACCACATCCATTGGCAAGAATCAGTTTTTTAGCTAAACCGATCGTAAATCGACGAACTCCTCGGGCAAAATCGGAAACTGTCTCTTCTCGTGACTCGATTTGGCTCGCAATCGTGTTGTAGCGAACGATTGGACCCGCAACGAGTTGGGGGAAGAACGCGATATAAAGGGCGAGGTCAAGCGGATTCTTTTGCACCGCTTCCTTCCCTTTGTAGATGTCGATGACATAACTCATCGCATGAAACGTATAGAACGAGATACCGAGTGGCAAGACGACTTCTGGTACGAACCACCCTAATCCGAATGTCTCGTTGACTGAACGAACAAAAAATCCGCTGTACTTGAACCAGCCGAGTAATCCTAGATTGACTGCAATCATACTGAACATGATCCATTTGACGCCGATTCGCTGTCGATACAGATCGACAAACAAGGCGAAGAAATAGTTGATCGTGACGCTCAGTAACATCAGCAGTGCAAAGCGTGGTTCTCCGAATGCATAAAAGAATAGACTCGTCACTAGCAGCCAACCATTTCGGAAGCTACGTGGTAGTAGGTAATAGACGATCAAGACAGTCGGTAAGAACAGAAATAAGAATATCGTCGAACTAAATAGCATACGTCGCTTCCTCCCCTGCCGTGACATGTTGCACAATCTGAATGTCCCGGAGATGGACCCGGAAGCTCCCCTCTTGCAAGAACTTCCATGCCACCTTGAAATACTTCGCTCCTGGTACTCGTTTCATCTGTACCTGAACGACTGTTTCATTCATCAGTGTGACGGTTTCCGTTTCCGATCCCATCCGTTTCTTCTGTCCATACTGCATCTTGAATAACTGAACGACACACGGTGCATCGACTTCGAAATGACAGGTCACCTCGATGAGATCCCCTGTAATCGTGGCGTCTGTTCGGTATAACTTTGAAGGTGGATGTTGAAATCCTTGATCAAACAACTGAATGTACAATTTGTCGCCTGCCGTCGCTTCTTGAAAATCAAAATAGACACCATCTGTAGCATCCTCAAGCAAGATTTTTTCCTGCGTTCCGAATGGAAAGAATTGATAAATCGCTGGAGGAATACGTTGACTCATACGGGTACCTCACTCATGATCGCATCGACGATTCGCTCTGCTGCCTGTCCATCGCCATAAGGATTCGCCGCTTGTGCCATCGATTGATAGAACACTTCGTCCGTCAATAATTGATGGCTCATCGCATAGATGCGCTCTGGATTCGTACCAACCAGTTTCAAGGTTCCTGCTTCGACGCCTTCAGGTCGTTCCGTCGTCTCCCGTAAGACAAGAACGGGAACACCGAGTGAAGGTGCTTCTTCTTGAATTCCGCCTGAATCTGTCAGGATGAAGGAAGCGCGCGCTGCAAGGTTATGGAAATCAAAGACATCAAGTGGTTCGATCAATTGAATCCGCGGATGATGTTTCAGGCGAGCTGCCGCTTCTAGTACGACCGGATTTGGATGAACCGGATAGACGATTTCGATTTCCGGATGATCATTTGCTAACCGTTCAATCGCATCAAAAATCGTTGCCAGTTGTAAATGATTCTCACGGCGATGAACGGTCAGCAAGACAAGTTTTCGTCCCGACTTCTCGAGGCGTGTTAGGACAGGATGCGTATATGTCGATGATACAGTCGTCTTCAACGCATCGATGACCGTATTGCCGGTTACGATGATCGGTGTCTGCTTGTTCTCAGCACGTAAGTTCATGGCAGCCTGTTCAGTCGGTGCAAAATGATAATCCGCCAGCACACCTGTCAATTGACGATTCATCTCTTCTGGGAAAGGCGCATACTTTTCATATGTCCGTAGTCCTGCTTCCACATGACCGACTGGAATCTGTTGATAGAACGCCGCTAAAGAAGCAGCGAACGTCGTCGTCGTATCCCCATGGACAAGGACGAGATCCGGCTGTTCCTTTTCGAGGACACGACGCATCGCGTTTAGGATACGCGCTGTCATTTCCTCTAACGTCTGACGCGGACGCATCAAATCCAAGTCATGGTCCGGAGTGATTTCGAATAGTTCAAGGACCTGATCGAGCATTTCTCGGTGTTGTGCTGTAACGACGACGATTGGTTCGACGTCCTGACGATTTTCAAGTGCTTTGACGACCGGCGCCATTTTGATCGCCTCTGGTCGTGTTCCGAATACAAGCATGACACGTTTCATTTACTTCATCCCCTATCTCATTTCATGACGATCGTTCAATCGTCTCGCCCATCATCTGCTGATCCACGGAACCGATCCGTTCCGTTCGTTTCTTAGCTACGTAATGGGAGGCTTGCTTTTTTGATAACTGTTTGTACCAATATAAATATTTATTGTATTCAGCCAACGTTTCATTCGTCGGACCAAATAGACGGACTTCCCCGTATTCCAACCAAAGGATTTTTGTACAGAAACTCTTTACCTGACTGAGCGAATGACTGACGAAAAAAATCGTTTTCCCTTGATCGCGGAATTCACGCATCTTATCGAGGCACTTTTCGGTAAACGTTTGGTCTCCGACTGAGAGTGCTTCGTCGATGATCAAGATGTCTGGATTGATATGAATCGAGATGGCAAAACCAATCCGAGCTCGCATGCCACTCGAATATGTTTTGACCGGCTGATCGATGAACTCCCCGATATCAGCGAACTCTAGAATTTCTGGAGTAATCGACTCGATTTGTCGCTTCGTTAAGCCCATCATCAGCCCTTTTAATTCAATGTTATCTCGCCCTGTCAGTTGACTGTTCAATCCGCTAGAGATGGCAATCAATGCTGACTTTCCACCCAATGTGACTCGACCGTACGTCGGTGGTGTTACGTTAGCAAGCAGATGCGATAGTGTCGATTTCCCACTTCCGTTGATGCCAACGACACCGACGATTTCTCCCTCTTCCACAGAAAAAGAGACGTTCTTTAGAGCATAGAACGATTTTCCATTCACCTTACCGAACAACACTTCCTTTAGCTTGTCGATCGGTCGGGCATAGAGCATGTACCGTTTCGATACATTCTCAAACACGACATGACCCATCGTTCTCCCTCCTATACGTAATCGATGAAATAGCGTCGGAATCGAATGTGAATCGATGCTCCAACAAGTAAGATTGCGAGCGTCATACACCAGAAGTACACGCCATACCACATATGATCGAGCAGATAGCCCGTTCCGATGAGTGCTGAGCGATACCCCTCAATCAAATAAACGAGTGGGTTTAGCATCAACAACATCTTGAATAACGAGTGATCTGGCGGAATCCACATGATTGGCGTTAAATACATCAACATCCGAATGGCAGATGTCACCATGTTTTGCACGTCTCGAATCATCGTTGCAAGCGCGGACAACAATAAGGAGACCGCATAGAGGAACACGACGCCCGCCGGTACGATATACAAGAGTTCAAGCGTATGCCATCCCGGAAAGTAACCGAAGGCACATCCTAAAATGATCGTTAAGGCAATCATCGCTAAGTGGCGATAGAATTGCGCCAAGATGACGTACGCTGGAATCGTACTCAATGGAAAATGCATCTTTGAGACGAGAGCGACTCGACCATAAATCGACCGGGAACCACTTGGAATCGTACTGCCGATAAAGAACCAAGCAATCAATCCGCTGACGAGCCAAAAGACGAACGGAATTCCATCGACTGGATGCCCACCACGAATCCCGAAGCCGAATACGACCCAGTAGACACCGATTTGGAGAAGCGGCGTCATGATCTCCCAAAACCAACCAAGGTATTGCATGCTATATTGACTCTTTGTTTCATAAAGCGAGAGTCGAAAGATCAGATATAGATGATCCTTCAACTCTCCCCCAATCGTTCGTAACGCGTTCATATCGCTTTCGCATCCACTTCCGTCACGCGGTGCGTATGCAAATTACCGAAGTTCAGGACTTTGACAGCGTCGAGCTCATTGACGATTCCTTTCGTATCAAAGAGTAACGGTGTCCGCATGTAGTTTGCGAGACGACGTGAATCAAATTGTTTGAATTCATCGTGGTCGACTAGGACGAGTGCGAGATCAGCGCCTTGAATCGCTTCCAGCTCATCGACGAGTTCGAAACGTGTCGAAATCGAGCGTTCGACGTGTGGATCACAGACAGCGACGTCAAGTCCACGGTCGAGTAATTGTTCAATGACTTCGACAGCTGGACTCTCGCGCATGTCGTCGACGTTTCCTTTATACGTGACACCAAAGACGGCGATCTTCGGACGGACACGTGAACCAACAAGACGTGCTGCTTGTTCAGCGACGAATTGTGGCATCTGAACGTTCGTTTGTCGTGCTGTATGAATGATGCGTGCAAGCGATGGGGCTTTGGCGACGATGAAGTAAGGGTCAACCGCAAGACAATGACCACCAACGCCAGGTCCTGGATGATGTAAGTTTACTCGTGGATGCATGTTCGCCATCTCGATCACATCTAAGACGTTGATCTCTAGCTGATGACATACTTGCGTCAATTCATTTGCGAGAGCAATGTTGACATCGCGGAACGTATTCTCCATTAACTTCGACATTTCGGCTGTCTTCGCGTCTGTCCGAACGATTTCACCTTGAACGAATGTTTCATAGACAGCTGCGCCCGCCTCTGCACACGCTGGCGTCAACCCACCGACGATGCGGTTATTATGAATAAGTTCATGTAAGATTTGTCCTGGCAAGACACGTTCTGGGCAATGGACGACATAGACGTCTTCACCAATCGTAAAGCCGGCTTCTTCAATCAATGGACGAACATGGTCATCCATCGTACGTGGCGCAATCGTCGATTCGACGATGACGACATTCCCTTTTTCAAGGAAGGGTAGCATATTGTTAACCGCTGAAATAACGTATTTCAAATCACATGATTTATACGTATCGTTTAAGTTCGGTGTCGGAACGGCGATTAGGAAAACATCTGCCCGTTCTGGTGTAAGTGTCGCCCGGAATTTTCCGTTTGCGACGACCCGTTTGATGACATCCTCGAGTCCTGGTTCTTCAATATGAATCGTTCCCGTGTTCAGAAGATTGACGATTTGTGGATCGATGTCGACACCTACGACTTCCGTGCCATGATCCGCGAACATCGCAGAAGAAGGTAATCCAATATATCCTAGTCCGATTGTGCAAAGTTTCATTTTGTCATTCCTCCATCGAGTTAGTCATACTAGCCAACGAACGGTCTGTGGCTTGGCTGTAACTAGACCATAACGACATTTCCTTTGCTTTCCAATGCTTCTAACCATCTCTTAAACCATTCTTCACAGACCTTACATTTCCAGCGTTTTCTATTGTTTTTGTAAATCTTATGAAGCTTTCGCGAATCCTTCGTGTCTATTTAAATGAAACAAAACGACTCGTCAGGAATCCGCCTTCATTGCATGTGGATTTCCCTTCGAGTCGTTGACTATTTTTCTTATTTTGCGTCAGATTCCATGAAAATCGAGTCATAGACAGCAAGAAGTCGACCTTTTTCTTGCTCCCAGTTGTATTGTGTCCTTGCTACGCTTGCTCGCTCCTGCATCGCCCGTCGCAAGCTCTCATCCTTCACTAGACGGTTGACTGCTGTAGCAATACTCTGCGGCGATTCGACATCAACGATTAATCCAACTCCTTCTGTTTCGACGACACGACGGATTTCTGGTAAGTCAGCTGCGATGACAGGAATCAACGCCGCCATGTATTCGAATAGTTTGTTCGAAGAAGCAGAATAATGATTGAAACAGACGTTCTGAAGGACTTGAAAGCCGACCGTTGCCGCTGCCGTGTAACTTGGTAGTTCAGCAAGCGGAACCTTCTCAATGAAGCGAATGCGAGACTTTTCCGATGATTGGGCAGCCAGTTGCATCAGTTTTCCTTTTAATTTTCCGTCCCCGACGAAAATCAATGTTCCTCGATCGATGAACGGCATCGCTTCAATGAGTCGCTCCAGTCCGCGTCCTTCTTGGATTCCGCCTTGATACAACAAAATCGGCTCATCTTGAGCAAGTGCTAACTCTTCGCGTAACGGTCGCGGTTGCGGAACAATCGGTTCGTAAAACGGATAATTGTGCAAGACAGACGGTCGTGTTCCGTATAACTTCTGGTGGTAATCCGCACGCGTGTCATTTTCAACGATTGTCTGGTCGACGAAGTGAAGCAACCAGCGTTCTAATTTCCCTTGCATGCTGCCGTATCCTGTCCGATCGGTCTGGACTTCATGCGAATCATAGACGATTTTCGTCCCACGGGCCGCCCCAATCGCTTGTGGTAACGTATTGACATCGTTCGCATGCATGACATCATAATCATGCTTCCTAGCAGCACGTGTCATGCGCAGAATGCCGAAACTGTTGTACAGGGCGTAACGGATGAACCGACTTCGCATGAGGAAAAAGAGCACAAGCATCACGGGAATGAGCCATGGCGCAAGAAGCGCACCCATCAAACCGACAGCAAGGGTCCGTTTTTTCCGTTTACGAAAGAACGGGAGCCACCTCGCAAAAGGTGGCGTCCGGTCAATTCGAATGACGCGAAACCCTGACATCGGGCATTCGACTTCTGGAAATGTGCCGTCATTTAGGCAGTATAGGTCCACGCGGTGCCCTGCTTCGACGAGCGCCGTACATTCACGTAAGACTCGGGCGTCATTCGTAAAGGGATTCCAAACAAACATTCCAATGCGCTTCATTCTGCGACCGCCTTTCGCGCCTGTGTTCGTTCGATGGCTTCGAACAAGCGCTGTTCATTTTGTTCCCAATCAAAATGGTGTTGGACGTATGCCACACCTGCGCGTCCCATCGCTGCACGTTTTTCTGGATTTCGTGATAACTCGAGAATATGATCGACGATCTCCTCTTTTTTCCGCTGGACAGACACATAACCAGCTCCTGCCTCTTCAATGACATGCGCTGCGTGTCCGGATACCGCTCCGACGATGGCACACCCCATCGCCATGTAGTCAATGATTTTACCGGGTGTCACCGTATCGAATGCTGTACTTTCGACGAGTGTCGCAAAGGCGATGTCACTCTTTGCCAGTTGTTTCAACGCATCCCAACGCGGCATCGCGTCAAGAAACTCGATGTTCGTCAATCCACGTTCCTTGACGAGTCGTTCGAACGTTTGCTTATGATAACCATAACCGACGACTTGAAAGCAGATATCCTGCTCTTGTTGAAGTTCCTGTGCGACGTCAAGCAACAAAAACACATCTTGCGCGAGTCCGATATTCCCCGTATATACGACACGTACTTGTTCCGACACTTTTCGCCGTTTGATTAACCACTCGTTTTCCTCGATCGAGTTCGGAATGTAATGAATTTTTTCCGGTGCGATACCACGCCCTTCAATGTACGATCGAAACCCTTCACTATTAATGACCAATTGATCCGCCTGACGATACATCCACTTTTCAAGCCAGTAGAGCGGAGTCAATAACAAACGCGAATTCGTGATGCCGACGCCAATCAGCGACTCCGGCCATAAATCGCGTACATCGAGAATCAATGGCGCTTTTTTGACATGTTTCGCGACGACCCCGACGAGTCCCATGAAGATGGATGGTGTCGTCGCATAGATGTAAGCGTAGGATTTCGGGTCATGTCGCACCTCTTTTACTGCGAGCACGAATTGTTCTACAAACAAGCGAAGGCGCCGCCATAAATTGTTCGTCGCCCTGACGTCACGTGGTTGGATACGGGTTACATGTGCCGTATCCAAGCTCGGCTCATCCCAGAACATTGAATCCGTATAAAGTTCTGCCGTCGGATAGAGCGGTTCTGACGTCAGCACATGGACGTCACTTCCCGCTTGTTCCATCCGCTTGAAAATATTCTTCATTCGGTTTGCCGCACTTCCGATTTCCGGATAAAAATTTTGACAAATCATCAAGACGTTCATCGACGACTCCGGCGCTGCTTGAGTTGACGTCGGAACTTCCAGTAGCGGACGACGATTTTTCCGAGCTTTGATCGCGCGAGTGAGCGGTATTTTGATTTCCATGATGCATTCGCCTCCAGCAGTTCCAGATTTGCCACCAATGCCCCTTCGAATCGATCAAGCAGTGCGGCATATTGTTCTTCAAGCACCTTGTATTGTTCACGCTGTTCCTGTAGTTGCTGTTCCTGACGTAACGATTCTGCTTGTGCCTGCTCTAATACATCTGTTTGTTCCCCTAACCGCTGAACTTTTCGTTCTAGAGTCTGTTGCTTGCGTTTTAAGTCAATGATCGTTGCGAGATGCAATCGCTCCACCTCTTCAAAGGCGTCTTCTAGCCATTCAACTTCCTCCGGTAAAATCGATCGACCAGATTGAAGTTCCGGATAGACTTGAATCGTAATTCCAAGCCACTTATCGATCCGCTCGACCGTTTCGATTTTACCGAAAGGTGTCAATTGCTCAAGCAGTCGATTTAAATAATACGTCCGTTTATGATCCGCATAATCGTTCACTCCGAATGGGACTGTGATGACAAGTCGTCCTTTTGGTGCGATGAACGAGACGGCACGAGCGATGAAGCGTTCCGGCTCCCCGATATGTTCCAGTACTTCCGTCATCAAGACTGTATCGAATTGAATATCAGGTGTGTATGTCATGACATTCGCTTCATGTAATTCCACTTTTTCTTTAACGGATGTCGGTTCCTCGAGCAACGCTTGTTTGGCTTCGATGATCGCTTCTGGTAATACATCGATTCCAACGACATGTTTCCCTTCGCGTCCAAGCAAAATTGGAACGACTCCGCCTGAACAACCGATATCTAAAATGTGCTCCCCTTTTGCTTGTCGTACGATCCAGTGAACACGCGCGCGGACTTTTTTACCGAATCCACCGCCTAACTGATCGTAGTAGGCCGCCCGGATTTGATCTTTTGGTCGTGCTGTTTTCATCGATGCCGTCATTTCTGCACCTCCTCAAGTAATAGATGTTGAAGACGATCTGTCTCCTGTCGATCCGCAAGCTCCATGAATTGACGGATCAACGGATTCGTCAACGTGATCGGTTCATAGAAACTGATGATCGTACGTAGCAATGCGACACTCGGTGTAAAATCCTTATCACTGCAGTAGCGTAATTTAACGAGATACCAATGCTCGAAGAAATGCTCGAATCGTGTTTGCTTATATTCCTCTAGCACTCCATAACGGGCGAACTTTTCTGCTCGTGCCCGCTCTCGGACGACACTTCGTTCAAAGAATTTCACCGTCAAGGCATTCACGGTCGATCCGGCAACCGCTGCATAATAATAATGAATGACCCGATTGACGAGTAAGACACGGTTCGCACGGAGCATCAATTCTTGGAAGAACAAGGAGTCCTGTCCGACTGCACCGACTACCTGCTCCAATTGATGTTCGAGCAGGAAAGTACGACGGACGACGAGTGCTTGAATGCTTTGTACCGCAAACCGATGTTTCAATAGAAAAGCTTTCGGATCCTCACAAACGGTTCGTCCCTGTTTACGAATCGTCGGTAAGGCGATGATACTCGTCTTCTCGGCCAGCTTTTTCATATGCCCTGCCACAAAATCAAGTGATGGATCTTTTTCTAGTTCCTGAAGCAAAAAGGCATAGCGATCACTGAGTACCTCGTTATCCGGATCAAGGAACGTCACGTAGTCAGCGCGTGCCATCTCGACACCTTTGTTGCGCGGACGTGAAGCACTACCGCTTCCACCTGTCTCGAAGAAATAGGTTCTGACATTTCCGTGGCGTCGTGCGAGACGCTCTACCGCTTGACGTGTCGCAACATCCGTTGATCCATCATCTACGAGTAAAATCTCTGATTCCATGAATCGATCCATCCGTGTAAGACTAGCGAAACATTTATACGTGAGATGTTTTCCATTGTTATAGATCGGAACGACGACCGATAGTTGCGGGGTCTGATTCGTCGGAACTACCGCCTGCTCGTTCCACTCAAATTGATCGAGCAACAGTGTTTTTCCGTTCAGTTCATCTGCCTGGAACATGTCATATCCGATAGCTGACCGCCAAACGATCGCACCGTTTCGACTACTACTCATCTCTTGTAGATGATACGGATACTCGCTTCCTTTTCGGACGATGCTCGCATCACTGTATTTAAAACCATTCACGAGATCCTCTAGATAATATTCGCCGTAAGATTCCTTTCCATCCATCCAAGCCACGAGATCGGCTTTATCGTAAGTTTGCTCCGTCAGCGCATCCGCAGAGACGATTTCGTCCGGTGTGAGACTTTGTCGATTGATCACGTCACGGATCGCTTCCCCGTCTTGGGCAACGACGATCAATAAGCGATGTTTCCGTGTCTCAGGTACTCGTCCAATGAACGCTAGAATCTGATCCATCCGTTCGAAGACCGTGTGTTCCGTCATGACGGCACGAAGCCCTTCTGCTCGTAACCGTTCGATTTCTTCTTGCGACGTACGTTCCACGATTGCCGTCGCCTCCTGTGCGTCATGCACGGTGAAGATGTTCGGAAACTCATTGTTGACGGCGATACTGTAATTCGACAGGATTAGATTCCCGAGTGCTTGCGATTCATAGACGCGACGGGCACACATCGTTTTGCTGTATTTGATGCTATTCAGGTTCAAGACCCAGTCATAACATTTACTGACTTGTTGTAAGGCATCATAAGGAATCGCTGGTGCGACCCGTGATTGATAACGTTCCGGAAACTGATAAGCCGGTAAGTCGAGATGATAATTCCGGTCCACGATATCGAGTTCGTGCGAAGACTGCATCACCCCATCAAACAACATCTCCGTATCTTTAACGCGCTCCGGATATTTCGCCATCCAGCTACCGGCAAATAAAACGCCCTTCTTTCGGCTACGCGTTGCTCCGATCGGATTGTGAATCAATGGATTGACACCAAACGGCATCGCCATGATCCGATCATGACCACATAAGACGCGGTATTCAGGAATCATTGCCTCATCTGAAGTCAGGACATAATCGGCAGCTTGAGCCACGTCTTGAAACCGTTCATGATTGCTCGGATCTTCCGTCGATTGAAAGACGACTGGAATTCCTTTAGCTTTGACTTCCTGCATCATTGAAAGCAACCGTTGGCGTTTTTTTGAATTCGGTGTGGCGACACCTTTCCAATCGTCTCCTCGTAACCCCTTCCATGAAGAGACGACTAAAAAGAGATCAATCTCGCGCTCGAAAACTTCTTCGAATGTGTGCGCATTGACGTAGTGGAGATGAACGGCATCTTCATAATAGGCGTACATGAATTCCGAGCAGACGATTGCCATCTCGATTGGTCGCTTTTCATAATAACGCGTCGTCGTCCGGACCGGAATCTCCGAGACATCCAATTGATTCAGCAGTGATGCTTGGCTATTTTGTCGGTAACGTGTCGTCGTTTTATTAGAAGTTCGAACCGTTGGCAGTCGCAAGACCTCTAACTGACGGAGTTTTTCGAGTGCCTCTTTACTTGCGGTCGTCGCGCTTGTTAGTCGTTTTTTCTCTTCGCGGACCCAGTTCAGTTGTTGCATGATTTGTCGTTTCCATTTTTGATCACTCACACGTAAACACCCTTCCTCTTTTCAACTCTTTCTTAGTCTACGGAAGCAGTTCAAAGGCTACTTGAAGGACTTGCAAGGTTTTTGTAAAGACTTCATGAAGCTTTTTTGGATTTTCCTTACATTCCATTTCAGTCAATCTGTATTTCCTAGGAAATCGACCACTTTCGCTTTCTTGTCCGTGGAAGTCATTCACATGTTTTCAAAAACGAATCCTATGCATCCTCATTGTTTTGGATTTAAAAAACGGGGAAACATTACTACGTACTGATAAAAGGAGATGACTGGACATGTTAAACGAAAAAAATCATGATTTACCAGATGAAAAGGCAGACGTTGGTCTTCACCCGGATCCTGATCCAGCTGAGACATCAGATCCTGGAATCAAGCCTGCGGAAACACAACATCCGGATCCTGATCCGGAAGAACTCGAGCGCGATCGAAAAGATTCATGAATCTCACGCCATAGAAAAAGAGGTTGCGGAAATGATTCCGTAACCTCTTTTGGCATATTTACTTCACTTTTACTAATAGTTTCCCTGTGTTCGAACCATCAAACAATCCGAGGAAAGCATCTGGTACACGATCGAATCCTTCAAAGATCGTCTCTTCGTATTGTAACTTCCCTTCGCTGACCCATTGACCGAGTTGCTCAGCTGCTTCCTTGAATCGTTTACCGTAATCACCTACAAGGAAACCTTGCATGCGCGCACGCGCGATGATTAATTTCGATTGAACACGTGGACCAATGTCCTGTTGTGCGTTATAACCGGAAATGGCACCACAAACCGGTACCCGCGCGAATGGATTGAGTCGATCAAGGACTGCATCACCGATCTCCCCACCGACGTTTTCAAAATAGACATCGATGCCGTCTGGACATGTCCGGTCTAACGCTTCCCGGATGTCTTCCGTTTTGTAATTGATGACTTCATCAAAACCAAGATCTGCTTTTAAGTGTTGTAGCTTTTCGTCACTTCCTGCGATTCCGACGACACGAGCACCTTTGATTTTAGCAATTTGACCAACGATCGATCCGACAGCCCCTGCTGCTGCCGATACGACGACCGTTTCCCCTGGTTGTGGATTCCCGATATCAAGCAATCCGAAATACGCTGTCATCCCTGTCATTCCGAGAACACCGAGTGCTGTTGAGATCGGTGCGATCTGCTCATCGATTTTACGGACGGTTTTCGCATCGACGACTGCTTTTGTTGCCCAATCGAGCATCCCGACGACGACATCGCCTGACTTGAGTGCTTCACTTTTAGACGCGATGACTCGCGCAACGACACCCCCGTGAATCGGTTCATCAATCTCAAACGGTTGCGAGTAAGAGCGCGCATCGTTCATACGTCCCCGCATGTATGGATCGACCGAGATATAGAGTGACTCCAGTGCGACTTGCCCTTCCTTCAACTCTGCTAACTCAAATGATTCATAACGGAATGTTTCCCCTGTTGGCTTTCCGTTTGGTCGTGCCGCTAAGACGATACGTTGTTCTGACATGATTCATGACCTCCTCATTCAATCTACTTCTTCACTGTAACAATTCCGTTTCTGAAAGACGAATCCTTTGCTTGTTTGGAATTTTCTAACTTTTCCTTGACGCCCTTCTGTTCTTACCGTAAGATAAAACACAATTCATAACTTTTATACTGTTATGCACAAAAGCGTTACATAAGGAGAGGACTTGTATGGATTCATCTATCTTGCGTCAGCCGCGTCAATTTGCCGTTCATGTTTTAAACGGACTCAGTATCGGAATTCTCGTTGCCCTTATTCCAGGAGCACTGCTTGGTGAGCTGGCTAAGGCATTGTTACCATACGTCTCCGGTGCCCAACATGTTTTAGATGCTACAACACTCGCGATGCGCCTCTTGCCGATGGTGATTGGTGTTGCCGTAGCGATGCAATTTAAAGTGACACCGATTGCCACCACCTCGATCGGACTCGCGACAGTCGTTGGATCAGGTGTTGCGACTCGTGCAGATGCAACCTTCGTCTTCGTCGGTACGGGCGACGTCATCAATGCTGGTCTGACAGCAGCTGTTGCGACGGCAATCGTCTTATTGATCGGTGAACGTTTCAAAACGTACACGGTGCTTGTCATGCCGATGATTTTGATTGTTGGAGCCGGTGGAATCGGTGTTTTGACATATCCGTTCGTGACACGGATCACGACAGCGATCGGACATGTCATCTCAGACTTTACGGCACTTCAACCCGTCTTAATGGGTATTCTGATTGCCGTTGCCTTTTCCGTGCTCATCGTCTCTCCACTTTCAACGGTCGGCATTGCGACAGCGATCAGTTTATCGGGTGTTGCTGCTGGAGCTGCGAACCTAGGCGTCTGCGCTGCTGGATTTGGTCTTGCGATCGCCGGCTGGCAAGCGAATTCGCGTGGAACGTCGATTGCTCACTTCCTTGGTTCTCCTAAAATCCAGATGGCGAACTTCATTCGTAATCCCTTGATGATTCTTCCGGTCATGTGTAGTGCCGCAATACTTGGTGCACTAGCAGGAATGCTCGGTGTCCAAGGTACGCCGTTCAGTGCCGGATTCGGAATGTCTGGGTTAATCGGTCCGATCAACGCGTTACATCTGATGTCAGGAGGCTGGACATTGTTTAACATGACATTTGTTCTCGGGCTGTTCATCGTCTTGCCGGTCATCCTTTGTCTGTTGTTCCACCTACTCTTCCGGAGATTCCGTCCATGGATGAGTGCAGAACCATACCGACTGGATTTTGAGTAAGCTCATCTTTATTCGTTCTTTCATCACAAAAAAAGCCAAGCCGACCGTCTAAAAGATCGACGGATTGAGCTTGGCTTTTTGATGCACTTATTTGATTACTGCCAGTAAATCAAGCGGTGTCTCGATGACATGGTCCGCCGAATCCCACTCGGATTGTGTACCAAAACCGTATTGGCATAAGACGACTGGCATGTTTTCCTTACGGGCCGCTTCGACATCGGAAGACCGATCCCCGATCATCCAGTAAGTCGCTTCTCCAAACTCCTCACGGTGCGCTCGCAAGATATCCGCTTTTTCTTTCCCGTTGACGGATTCTAAGCATTTCGGACTCGTGAAGAACGAACGAATATCCTGGCTATCCAGCACAAGGTTTAGATAGTGGTTGCCACAATTACTCGCTGTTGAAATAGTGTGTCCCTCTGAAACTAGCGCTTCTAACAAGTCTCGAATTCCGTCGAACAAGACGTTCTGTTCCACCATCGTCGCTTCTAGATGACCATGTCTTTTTTTGCGGATTAACCGAATATCCTCTTCTGAAGCCTCTGGAATCGCCTTACGCCAAAAAGCACTTCCCGCCAACCCATAACTTGCTTGTACACTAGCTTGAGAAGGTTTTGGAAGATGCGGCATGTCCTCCATCGCCCGATGGATTGCTTCTGTCATCTGTTCCGTTGAATCAATCAATGTACCGTCAATATCGAATAAGATAATTGCCATGTTCCCACTCCTTTTAGATCTCTTTTTTTGCTTTTCTCTTTTTTTGTATCAAGTAGCCAATCGTAATCAGCATGCCTAAACCAATCCAAACGATTGGATGATTAAGATGATGCAATCTTCGCCATTCATGGCCGACGGCTTTCCCGCCCCAAATAAAGATGGTCGACCACAGCAAGAAAGAAATCGTCGTCACGACTGTAAATGTCCAGCGCGAGACACCAGTCAACCCTGCACCAATGGCAAATCCGATCCGCCACATCGGAGACAGAAGAAGGATATAGCGTCCCTTTGTCTCCATTTGTGTCTGAAACTGGAGCATTTTCGTTTCCGAAATCCGAAACCATTTAAATAAACGATTCAATAACCGTTCACTCCCGAACTGACCAATCGTAAAGAAGAGGTTTTGACTGATGACGAAGCTCACTACAGCGAGGAACAACATGAATAGTAAATTCGCCTGTGCGGTATGCACGAGATATCCGGCATACGCGAGCGGTACTTCGCTCGGTATGAATGGAAACATGAGCGTCATCATGATTCCAATATAACCGTATGATTCCATCCAGTGATGTCCCATCTTCGTCCCTCCTCTCTCTTTACCAACTATTTCTAGTGTATCGAAATTTTAAGAAGGCGTACAGGAAACGGCTCTTTGTGGACAAAGAAGAGCGACTTCTGGTGTGAAGTCGCTCGGATCATCTAATTTAATTAATACGCGTCCTCACTTTGTACTGGTTGTGTACGACGCTTTTGTTGTTCATCCTGCCAGTCGCTGAAACGTGTCAATTCTTCGAAGACTGTTTTTGTGACGAAGAGGATGACCGCGATATCGTCTGCGAAACCGAATCCGAGTACAAAATCAGGTACGAGGTCAATCGGTGACACGAGGTAAATCAACGCGCCGATTACTTTTAAGATCGTTGTACGACGAATGTTACGGTATTCACCTGATTGGTACGCGCGAATCATGTCGACGAACAACGTCAACGGCGAGAAGACGACGGACAAACGAGAGTTACTGTTCACCTTCGCAGTTGCGCGTTGTAACAGCGAGTTCGTCTTTTCCGGACGATCGATATAATCTTTTGCATCTTCGGCATATTGATGTTCTTGTTTTTCTAATTGTTGATTTGAGAATTTCATTCCTATTTTCCCCCATTCTAAAGTAACTTCAACGCTTTTCTATTTCCCTGTTCCTACGGATGATAATCCTGTCAGGTTTCAGGATATGATGGAACGGTAAAAAAGGGAGAGAAGCGTTACAGAAAGGATGATTTTTTATGAATCATGTTAATCAAACCGTCATCATTACAGGAGCCGCGAATGGAATTGGTGCAGAACTCGCCCGCACCTACGCTGCGCAAGGCGCAAATGTCGTTCTTGCTGACATCGATCAGATGACAGGAGACGAACTGGTCCAACAAATCGAAGAAGATGGAGGGACGGCTTACTTCTATCACTTGGATATCCAACATGAAAAAGACGTTCAACTATTAATCGAAAAGGCGATTGAACATACTGGTCGCATCGATATTGTTATCAACAACGCCGGTATCATGATCCGAAAACCGCTCCTTGAATTGTCACTTGAGGAATGGGATCGGGTTCACCATACGAACCTGCGCAGCATCTTCCTAACGACCAAGGCGGCTACACCCTATTTAAAACAAAGTAAAAGTGGAGGTCGGATCGTCAACCTTGCTTCGACCCGCGCCTTCATGTCGGAACCGCATACAGAATCTTATGCGTCGACGAAAGGTGGTATTTTTGCACTCACACATGCACTTGCTGTCTCACTTGGAGAAGACGGTATTCTCGTCAACGCGATTGCCCCGGGTTGGATTGAAACTGGTGACTATCAAGAATTATCACCTGAAGATCATAGTCAACATCCAGCTGGTCGCGTCGGAAAACCAAGTGATGTCGCTCGTGCGGCTCTCTATCTAACACACCCAGATAACGATTTCTTGACGGGCGAAACACTGGTCCTAGACGGTGGAATGACACGAAAGATGATTTATGAGGAATGATTCGGATGGAGTGCCTTTCGGGGCACTTTTTCATTTCAAAAACTATACTTATACCTTTTTCAAACATTAATAAACCTTCTATTTATACGATGTTACAAAAATATATCTCCTGACATCATTCAGAAATCAATCTACTACACATTAATTTTTCCTTTTATATCAACATTTTCTGTTTATACTTCTGTTCACGCATCATTATTTTCATAAATTCTTCATTCTTTTCGCTAGCTTCTCTTGCATTTTTTTAAAAGAATTGTAAAGTGGATTTTCCGATTTTCTTGTTAGAGTGGGAAAGGTAACACTTCACACGGGAAAGGAATGACGCTTAGTTTATGAAACGACCTTTCGGAAAGTCACTTGGGCTATCGCTCATGACACTCACTCTACTCGCAAGTCCGCTCATGACGACAACTCCGGTCGACGCGGCAAGTTCATATAAAGAGAAGCAACAACAAAATCAGCAACAACAATCGAAGCAACGCGAGGCGTTGTCTCAAAAAAATAATCAATTATCTAAAGCACAGCAACAAGTCTACGCCCTGGATCAACAAATCAATGGGCTGACATTACAAGTCGTCGAGAATCAAAAGAAGATCGACGAAAACACGAAACAGATCGCTCGATTAGAAGATAAGATCGAGAAGTTACAAAAGAAAATCAAGAAGCAAGAAAAAATGCTCGGTGATCGCTTGGCAGTTCGCCAGTCTAAAGCTGATAACGCCCCGCTCCTTGAAGCCGTCTTCGGCGCAAAAGATGTCGGTGATATGATCAGCCGTTTCAATGCCTTTAATACAATTGCGGAAAGCGATGCTTCTTTGTTAAAAGATTACGAATCAAACAAAAAAGAACTGGCAGCTGCGAAAGAAGAACTAAAGCAGACACGCCAAGACTTGATTGAAGATCGTAATGTTTTAAAAAAGAAACAACGTGAACTGAAACAAGAAAAACAAAAGCGCACAGCACTTTTGAAGCGTCTGACGTCGCAAAAGAAAAAAATCGAATCTAACATCCTCAGCCTGAAAGAGGCATCGGCCCAACTGAAGGCACAGGAAGCAGCTGAAAAAGCAGCAGCCCGAGCAGCAAAGGCAGCTGCCGCAAAAGCTGCGAAACAATCGGCAGCACCAGCATCTGTTAGCAAGGCTAGTACGAAAGTCATCTCAAAAGCAAAAGGTAAATTCATCAAACCTGCTCAAGGCTCTGTTTCGCAAGGAATGGGTGCAGCAAGCGGAAGTAATGGTTATGCGTACCACAATGGAACCGACTTCGCTGGTCCACTCAACTCGCCAATCGTCGCGTCTGCAAGTGGAACAGTCATTTTAGCAAGTTCAGGTGGTCCTTACGGCAACCACGTCTATATCTCTCATAATATCGACGGAAAAACGTATACGACCGTTTATGCCCATATGAATGCCTTGAACGTCAAACAGGGACAACAAGTCAAACAAGGACAGCAAATCGGTGTTCTCGGAAGCACCGGTAACTCGACTGGTCCACACTTGCATTTTGAAATCCACGATGGTGGGTACCAGTATGATGCGAATGGACGGACGAATGAGCTCGATCCAGAAAGCTTCTTCTAAGTCGATTCAAGAAAAAGTGCACTTCTTCTCTTCCGAGAAGAAGTGCACTTTTTGCTGTGTTCATTAAATTTTGAATTGATGTGTCTGACTATCAAGCGACGTCGTCGTTGACTCAAGTTCTTGCATCAATTGATGAATCTGTTCGAACGATGCCTGTTGATCGCGCATCGATGCAGCAATCTCTTCATTTCCAGCTGCAAGTTCTTCCATGACGCCACTGACTGTGCTGACTTGACCAACGACATGGCGGGCTTGTTCTTTCGAATGAACGAGTTGTTTCGTTACATAATCAAGTGTTTCTGTCACGTTTGCTACCTTTTGACGCGTCTCGCCGAATGCTTGTTGAACGTGTGTGAAGTTCTCGACCTGGTTTGTCTGCTCCCGCTCTGCTTGCACGAGTGCTTCTTGTAAGACAGCACCGTCCTGACGAATTGAACGGACGAGTGAGAAGATTGAGCGCGTCGCCTCGTGTGTCTCGTCGGCTAACTTTTTGACTTCACTTGCTACGACGGCAAATCCACGACCGGCTTCCCCTGCCCGCGCCGCTTCGATGGCCGCGTTGAGTGACAATAAGTTCGTCTGTGCGGAGACTCCGGCGACGAGTTGTGCCATCTGTTCGATTTGTTGCGTCTGCTCTAGGAAACCTTCCAGTTTCTGACCGAGTTCGCGATTTTGTTCTGTTGACGCGCGAAGTGACCGTGCTTGCTGTTCCATGACGGAACTACTTTGAACCATCACGTGATCGGCCGCCTGTCCTTCTGCATAAGCGGTTTGCGCGCGTTGTTCACTCTCTTCAAAGAGCTGTTGCATATCGGACATCGTACTGACTGTCGTCTGGATATCGTCCGACACCGTTTGAGTACCACTTGCCATTTCATTGATCGCATGGGTCATGTTGCCAGAAACTTCAACGATGTTTGCGTTCTCTGTCGTTGCTTCCGTACTCATCTGACGAATCGTATTCGACGAACGACTGATCGTTCCGATGACCTCATGCAAAGTTCCTTGCATCTGCGCAACCGCTGTCTCGAGTCGACCAATCTCATCTTTTCGACCGGATACGACTAATTCCTGCGATAAGTCTCCGTCCGAAATCTGTTCTGCTGTCCGGACGACACGGCTGATCGGTCGTGTGATGCTACGTGCGAAGTACCAGTTGTATAACGCAAGACCAATCAGGAGAATGAATGTCGCGATCAATACGGTCCGCGTCAGGTTCAATGTCTCGTCTTTTGCTTCACGTTGTAAGACATCATAAAACTCTCCATTTTTCGTATGTAACGTGTATAGATCACTGAGGACACCTTCGATTCGTGCGGCATGGGAGCGAATCTCAATCGGATTCATTGCGTCCGTCAGTTCCATCCGTTTCGCAGAAAGCGTCTTATATTTCATATCCGCCCGGTTCAACTCTTCTTGGAATGCCGGAATCAAATATGTCTTTTGTAGCTGATTCAATGCTTGTTCGTTCTTTTTACTAAGAGCCTGTACTTGCTCCGCCTGACTTTCAGACGGTTGGCTTGCTAGTCGGTTCCATGCTGCCTGTTCATATAAGAGCTTCGTTTCAAGCTCTGAAATCTCAACGAGCTGTTTCCCGTAATCTTCGTTATAGGACTGAATTTGACGGAGTTGGAACAAGGTCCATCCCATCAAGATGACGACACTCAAAATCGTCACTAACGTTGAGAGTAAAAATCGTTTCCGTAACGTCATTGAATCGTCACCTTACCTTCGAGCACGTCTTGTTGTAGCTGCTCTAATTTTTTTCGTTCCCCGTCCGTAAAGTTCGTGTTTCGGATTGGAGCCAATTGGATTGCCCCTTCTTTGACACCCAGGACGACTTGTCCGGACTGTAGACCTTTCGCAGCCACATCTTGTCCGATTTTCGTAATCGCAAGATCAACTTGTTTTAGCATTGACGTCATGACAGCGTCAGGCGCGATCGGGGTTTGATCGCTATCGACACCGATCGCTTTTTTCCCCTTCGTTTGCGCTGCCTCCAGGACACCGCTTCCCGTCAATCCAGCAGCTGCGTATAATACGTCTGCCTTTTTCTGCATCATTTCGTTTGCGAGCGTCCGTCCCTTTTCCGGGGCTGCAAAGTCCTCTGCGTATTCGACGAGTACTTTCGTTTTTGGATTGACTGCTTTAGCGCCAGCTATGTATCCTTTTTCAAATTTCTCGATCAGAGGCGACTTCATCCCACCGATGAAACCAATCGTGTTCGTCTTCGTTTGAATCCCTGCAGCCGCACCCGCTAAGTAACTTCCTTCGTCCTCTTTGAACGTAACCGAGAGTACGTTCGGTAACGTCGATACAGCATCAATCAAAGCGAATTGTTGTTTTGGATATTTTTTAGCAACGGTTTCAAGATCCGTCTGTCCCATAAAGCCAAGCCCGACGATGACGGTCGGTTTCTTTTTCGCTAACGCTTCGAATGCTGCTTTATAAGTCTTTGTTTCATTCAACTCTCGGTAATCGATCGACCAGCCTTCCTTCTCCCGTAACAACGCCATACCACTCATCGCCGCATCGCTGAATGATTGATCGCCAAGACCCACATCCGACAAGACGACTGCCATTTCCTTCCGCTCCTTGACTGCCCGTTCTGGATCATCGATGACACTGCCGCACCCTGCGAGGCTAAGTGTCGATGCCAGTATGATTCCACTCCATCGTTTCATTCATTCCACATCCTTCCGACATTCTACATCTGATTATCGGAAGCGATGTCCGACTTCTTAATACAAAATTTAAATTCAGAATAGTCCCATAAAAAAAAACATGCCCCTCTAAACAAGAGGGGCATGCCAGATATTCTTAGTAGTCGCTGTCAGACGAACCGCCTGTAACGATTGCGATTCCTGCTGATGCACCAATGCGCGATGCACCTGCATCGATCATTGCTTTTGCACCTTCGAAGTCGCGAACACCACCAGATGCTTTAACACCGATGTCAGGACCAACTGTCTCACGCATGAGACGGATGTCTTCAACTGTTGCACCACCCGTTGAGAAACCAGTCGATGTCTTCACGAAGTTAGCACCTGCTTTAACTGAAAGTTCAGCAGCTGTTTTGATTTCTTCTTTTGTAAGAAGGCAGTTTTCGAAGATGACTTTAACGAGTGTACCGTTTGCCGCTTCGACAACCGCACGAATGTCACGTTCTACTAACTCAAGATCACCATCTTTTAATGCGCCGATGTTCAAAACCATATCGATTTCTGTAGCACCGTTTTGGATCGCATCCTTTGTTTCGAATGCTTTCACTTCTGGAGTGTTTGCTCCAAGCGGGAAGCCGATGACTGTACAGACTTTGACGTCATCATCTGATTTTAAGAGTTCTGCTGCTAACGCGACGTAAGTTGGGTTAACACAGACGCTTGCGAATTTGTATTCTAATGCTTCTTTACAGAGTGTTTCGATTTGAGCACGTGATGTTTCTGGCTTCAGTGCCGTATGGTCGATCATTCCTGCTAAATTCATGTTTGTTGTCCTCCCTCTATAAATGTTGATATATCAATGGTTTTCACCATCTCAAGTGCCCGAAAAAATATTTTTCGTCACCAATATCTATCGTTATTT
>NZ_JACSNE010000041.1:0-16424 GCF_018619035.1 Exiguobacterium sp. s168
GAAAAGGTGCTCCATCCACAAAAATATATGTGGATGGAGCACCTTTTCTGTTTTAGACCACTTTATCTAGAGGTTTTTCAGTGGCCTCCGTCATAGGCGATCCGTCTTTTTTGTGTGAAACGATCGTAGAGCACATTTGATAATGAGATTTTGCACATATGATGATACAATAAGTTAGCTATTATAAGAGTTAGCTAATTTTTTGAGAAATGAGGTGAGTCGATGTCTTCGACTACAACAAAAACGAATACGACACCTGTCGTCATTGGGTTATTGATTGGGATTTTAGTCGCAGCAATGGATAACACGATCGTTGCGACAGCGATGCCAACGATCGTCAGCGAACTGAATGGGTTTGATCAGTACGCATGGGTCACATCTGCTTACATGATCGCAACCGTTGCCGGAATGCCGATCTTCGGTAAACTGAGTGATATGTATGGAAGAAAACGCTTCTTCCTCTTTGGGATGCTTCTCTTCATGGTAGGGAGTATCTTGTGTGGTATGGCGGATTCTATCATTGAATTGTCTGCGTATCGTGCCTTGCAAGGGCTCGGTGGAGGAGCGTTGATGCCAATCGCCTTTACGATCATCTTTGATATCTTCCCACCGGAAAAACGGGGGAAAGTCAGTGGGTTGTTTGGAGCGGTCTTCGGTATCTCGAGTATCTTCGGACCGTTGCTTGGTGCCGTATTGACGGATTCCCTCGACTGGCGCTGGGTATTCTATATCAATATCCCACTCGGCTTGATTGCCCTTGGTCTCGTAACAGTCTTCTATCAGGAATCACCGGTACACCGGACACAGAAGATCGACTATGTCGGTGCCTTTACGCTTGTCGCCGGATTGGTTTTATTCTTGCTCGCACTTGAAATGGGTGGAAAAGAATATGCGTGGTCTTCGCCACAAATTCTTGGTCTGTTCGGAGCAGCACTTGTCGCGTTCGTTGCTTTTGCGTTTGCTGAACGACGTGCCGCGGATCCCGTCATTACGTTCAGTCTATTCCGTCGTCGCTTATTTGCGGCAACTCAAGGCGTAGCGTTCTTTTATGGATTCGTCTTTATCTCAGCGAGTGTATTCATTCCAATCTTCGTGCAAGGTGTCTTTGGTGGCAGTGCGACGAACTCCGGTCTAATCTTGATGCCGATGTTGATTGCCTCGGTCATCTCGGCGCAACTTGGTGGACAATTGCCGAACAAGTTTGGTTTTCGGAACATCATGATCGTCTCGGCGGTCTTTTTCCTACTCGGTGTCTATCTCCTTAGTACGATGACGCTTGAGACATCGCGGACAGCAGTAACGATTTATATGATCATTCTCGGATTTGGTGTTGGCTTTAGTTTCTCTCTATTGAATCTAGCGAGTATCAATGGCATCGAGATGCAACGTCGTGGCGCAGCGACCTCGATGGGCTCGACATTTCGGACAATCGGAATGACGCTTGGTGTCACGGTCCTCGGAATCATTCAATCACGGACGTTCACGTCAGCTGTCTCCGATCGGTTGCCGCAAGGCGGGGCGCCGTCGGGTGGACAGTTCCCAACGGCTGATGCGTTTGCGAAGATGCCACCAGAAGTCGCGACAGCGATCAAGACGTCGCTTGCAGAATCGATCTCAACCGTCTATTTCTGGGCATTGATTCCAGCAGTGCTCGGTGTCATCTTTATCTTCTTGATGGGGAACGAGCGTCCGATTCTGTCGGAACAAGCAACGCCAGTGAAGAAGAAACAAGCTCAATGATCACCATTTCAACAACGTCTTCTTTCTTATTAGAAAGAGGCGTTGTTTTTTTGTTTAACAAGACAAAAAAAGACGAACCTGGATTACTCCAGATTCGTCTGACAGAACTTATTTTTTGATGTCGAATGTCGTGCTGAGGAAGTCAACGACTTCTTCTGCCGTATCCATATCGAGTACTTGCTCGACGATTGCTTCACACTCTGATTTGTTGAGGCGTGTCATCAAGCTGCGTGCGCGAAGGACAGATGATGATGACATCGAGAACTCATCAAGACCAAGACCAAGAAGGATCGGGAGTGCCAATTCTTCTCCTGCCATCTCACCACACATGCCGACCCATTTGCCTGCTTTGTGTGCTTCAGTGATGACGTTGTTCAAGAGGTTCAAGATTGCTGGGTTGAACGGTTGGTACAGGTATGATACTTTTTCGTTCATCCGGTCTGCCGCCATTGTGTATTGAATCAAATCGTTCGTTCCGACAGAGAAGAAGTCGACTTCTTTTGCGAACTGACGAGCCATGACCGCTGTTGCTGGGATTTCAACCATCATACCGACTTCGATGTCTTCCGATACAGTGACACCTTCAGCTTGAAGGTTTGCTTTCTCTTCAAGGAGAAGTGCTTTTGCAGCACGGAACTCTTCGATCGTTGCGATCATCGGGAACATGACAGCAAGTTTACCGTATGCGCTCGCACGAAGAAGTGCGCGTAATTGCGTACGGAACAAGTCTGTTTGATCGAGACAGAGACGGATCGCACGGTAACCGAGGAACGGGTTCATCTCGTGCGGGAGATCAAGGTACGACAATTCTTTATCGCCACCGATATCGAGTGTCCGGATGACGACTTTTTTATCGCCCATTGATTCGAGAACGGTTTTGTAAGCTGTGAACTGCTCGTCTTCCGTTGGGAATGTCTCTGCATCCATGTAGAGGAATTCCGTACGATAGAGACCGACTGCTTCTGCACCGTTATCCAAAACGCCTTTGACATCGTTTGGTGTACCGATGTTTGCAGCGAGCTCGACGTGATGACCGTCAGCCGTCATTGTTTTTTCGTTCTTGAGTTTTTTCCACTCTTCTTTTTGTGCGATGTATGCTGCGCGTTTTGCTTCATACTCAGCCACTTGCTCTTCGCTTGGGTTGACGATGACGTCACCTTCTGCACCGTCAAGGATGAGAAGGTCGCCGTGTTTAACGTCCGTTAAAACAACTTTTGTTCCGACGACTGCTGGGATTTCGAGTGAACGTGACATGATGGCAGAGTGCGATGTCCGGCCACCAATGTTCGTTGCGAAACCTTTAGCATATTTACGGTTCAATTGAGCTGTATCTGAAGGAGTCAAGTCTTCTGCGATGATGATGACTTCTTCGTTGATTTGAGCTGGAGTGACGAACGTGATACCGAGAAGGTGAGCCATCGTCCGTTTCGTGACGTCACGAACGTCTGCTGCACGTTCGCGCATGTATTCGTTGTCCATTGATTCGAAAATCATGACCATCATGTTTGCGACTTCATCGAGTGCTTTTGCAGCATTTGCTTGCTCATCCTCGATTTTTGCGTTCACCTGACTGACGATTTCCGGATCTTCTAAGATGAGAAGGTGAGCCGAGAAGATCTCCGCTTTATCTGGACCTAATTCTTGTAAGGTATTTTCACGAATGACTTCGAGTTCTGTCTTCGATTTTGCGATCGCTGCTTGGAAACGTTCTTTTTCCGCAGCTGCATCCTCGATTTTGTGCGATGGAATCTCAAAGACCGGTGTTTCCATCACGAATGCTTTTGCAATCGCGATCCCTGCAGAAGCGCCAATTCCCTTGATATGTTGTGCCATGTGTATTACCCTCTTTTCAGTAAGTTTTTTTAACGCGATGACTTCGTTTCTTAGCTATCTATAGATACCCATAAACGCCTCTCTCTTAACGAGCCTTCTGCGCACTCTCCCTTGAATGAAAACGTAGACATTTCTCGGAACAGCAAACGCATCGTTTCTTGAAGTGTCTCAACATTTCACCCGTTTAATCCTATCATATTGTGAAACGGGCAACAATTGTTTGAAACCAAGCATTTCGACAAAATGTCGAACAGAAGTAGTGAAAGCGTTTGCGGTCGGTCGAGAGGCTATCAGTTGGAAAATGACTGAAAACACTTCATACTAATAGATACTAGTCAAAGGGGGAGTTTTATATGCAAACGAATCAATCCGTAGATGTACTCGTTGTCGGGATTTCAGGAAATCAACCGCTCGATGAACGGTTACAGGCACTGTATGGTGACAAATTAGAAGAGTGGGTCCGTCAAGGTGATATCTCAACGAAACGCGGAGAACTCCGACTGTTGCCGACATTATCGGGAGACGTGGCACGTGTCTTGTTCGTCGGCCTCGGGAAAGTCGATCAGCTTTCGCAAGATGATTTGCGTCGCTTACTCGGAAAAGCAGCACAACATGTTAAAGCACGTCGCTTAGAACATGTCACAGTTGATGCGACGACATTCCCAGGACAACCGGTCGAACTGATTGCCGAGACATTTACCCTCGCTACATATGAGGTCAAGCATTATAAGACGTCGCCTTCTAAAGCATATACGTTACAACTGACGGTCTTACCTGAAGAGGAAGAAGCAGTACGCCGCGGGACAGTCTTGGCTGAAGCGACGAACTTAGCGCGTCGTCTCGTAACGATGCCAGGGAATCTCTTGACAGCGCCAGCACTTGCGGACGAAGCCCGTTTCATCGCGGAGCGTCATGGGCATGATCTCCGGATCATCGATAAGGAAGAGATGGAAGCACTCGGGATGGGCGCCTTGCTTGCGGTCAACCAAGGATCCGTCATTCCACCGAAATTGATCGTCCTTGAATATAAAGGTTCAGCAGAAGCACCAATCGCGGTCGTCGGAAAAGGCGTCACATTCGATACAGGTGGTTATTCCATCAAACCGAAAGACGGAATCGTCGGAATGAAAGGCGACATGGGGGGAGCAGCAGCGGTTCTCGGTCTGTTCGAAGCACTCGGTCAGCTGAAGCCAGATGTTCACGTCATCGGTGTCATTCCAGCAACCGACAATATGATTTCAGGAGATGCCTTCAAACCGGACGACGTCATCACATCGATGGCAGGAAAAACGATTGAAGTCTTGAACACGGATGCGGAAGGACGGCTTGTCCTTGCTGACGCAGTCACGTACGTCAAAGAGTATCAACCAAAAGCGATCATTGATCTTGCGACTTTGACAGGTGGTGTCCTTGTTGCCCTTGGAACAGAAATCACAGGTGCGTTGACGAATGATGCGTCACTTTACGAACGCTTTGAACAGGTGACGAAAGAGACGAATGAGATGGTCTGGCAAATGCCGTATGTCGATGCGTTCATTAAACAAGTCCGCCGTTCGGAAGTCGCAGACTTGAACAACTCACCAGGACGCATGGGACATATGATCTTCGGTGGTGCGTTTGTCGGTGAATTCGTCGGTGACACACCATGGTTGCACCTCGATATCGCGGGAACATCGGAACAGAATCAAGCGTCTGAGATTGGTCCAAAAGGAGCAACGGGTGTCATGGTTCGTAGTCTGTATCGATTCGTCGAGCAAGAAAAATGAGACGCTGGAATTTACTCGGTGTCTTGTTGACGATTCTTGCCGTCGTCTGGTACTTGGATGCGCGTGATCGTCTATCGCTCGGTCTCGCGACGTTCATCGGTATCTTCACCGTCTTATCACTACTGCGTTCTTTCCGGGAGAAGACGAATGCACGTCATCGGAATTGATGCGGCAAAGGCGGGGTGGGTCGTCGTTACGTACGAAAACAATCGTTATAGGGGATTTGTCGAACCGACGCTTGCACAGATTCCGATCGCCGACCGGATTTGGATCGATATGCCGATTGGTTTAACGGAAGGACGACGCGAAACGGATCAGTTGTTACGACAGGAATTACGACCTGGGCGGACGAGTAGTGTCTTTAATGCACCGTTTCTCAGTGCGTTGACAGTTTCAACTTATATAGAAGCAAATGATTTAGCGAAACAATATGCGGGGATCGGGCTTTCAAAACAAGCATGGTATCTCTTACCGAAAATCAAAGAAGTCCGTCAGGTATATCGAACGGAGATGATTGAAGCCCATCCGGAAGTCTGTTTCGCGCGACTCGCCGGTCATCCGGCACGCTTTTCAAAGAAAACAACCGAAGGCATTGCGGAACGAATCGAATTGCTGGAGCGCTTTGATTGTCCGCCGTTATGGGAACAGCGTCAGTCGCATGTTGCGATCGATGATTGGCTCGACGCTTGTCTGCTTGCGACCGGTGCCCGTTTTCCTTGCGATTACCTGCCAGCCAGTCGACCGGTGGATCCGGAAGGGTATCCGTTATATGCAGCTCTACCGAAAAAATCACCCTCACCGAAATGGTGTGGGTGATCCTTTGACGAAGTCCCAAATGTAATGGAAAATCTGTGCATTGTAGAGTGCTTTTAAGATGACCGCGATCAATGGTCCGAGGATTAACCCGAAGACACCGAAAAATTGAATTCCGACGAACAGTGCGATCAATGCTGTAATCGGTTGAATGCCGATATTATCGCCGACGATCTTCGGTTCCATGATGTTACGTTGAAGAATGACGAGGGCGTACAAAATACCAAGTCCGATTGCAAGAGTCGTATCTCCGGTAATCAAGGAGTAGGCGATCCAAGGCAAGAAAACGGAACCGGTACCGAGATACGGCAAGATATCGAAAAAGGCAGCGATAAACGCAACTGCAAACGGATGCTCGACACCAATGATGAACAAACCAATCAAGACGATAAAGAACGTGATCGTGATCAAGGTGAACTGTGCTTTGAGATAGCCGAACAAGGCAGACCGTAAGCTCAGGAAGACCGACTCGAAACGGGCAAACCAAGGGAGCATCTCATAGCGTTTCAATCGCATCTCGTACTGGTGCCAATCTTTTGCGATGAAGAACCAAGCGAGTAACACGATGACGAAAATCAATGCAATCGATGGTAATGTCGCAAGAACCGTCTGTAGCATCATGGCGATACTTTTTGAACCTTCGCCGATTGCACTCGCAAGCGAACTACCGAGTGATTGGATACTGTTTTGAACCGTATTTTGTTGTGATGGTTCCAGTGAACGTAAGGCTTCAGAAGCATCGTTCCAAATCGGTGCCAGTTTTTCATTGTACAGCTTTTGAAAATACAGGCTCAACTCTTGGATTTGCGCCGGTAATTGATTGGCGACGAATACAAGACCACGAATCAACTGCATGATGATCAAGGCGAGCGAGCCAACCAATAAGCCACTAATCAAAATGATCGACAACAACGCACCCCATCCACGATTGATCCGTAACCGCTTTTGGAAGAAATCGACGAGCGGTCGGCTGAAAAGGGCAAGCAGAAACGCAAAGACGAATGGATACAAGATGGACGAGAGGCGGATGAGTAACCATCCACCAATTAAGAAGGCGAAGATCACCGTCAGGAACCGGGCCATTTGCCAAAGACGTTCAGTCGACACAAGCAACACCTCTTACTGGATTATGTAGAATTTATTGATATCATCATATCATGTTTAGGTAGGTTACGAGTCATTCAAAAGGAGGAGATCTCGATGCGTAAAAGAGAAATTGGACTATTTGCTGCGTTGATTGCTGCGACATCTGTCGGAATCCGGGAATGGAAGAAAAATCAGGCGTTTACGCAACGCGTCAAGCAAGAGACAGAAGCGCACGTACGCCAAGCAATCGTGGAGGGTCAGACAGATGGAACAGATGAAGACACTGCAACAAAAGGTTGATGCGACGATTCGCTCACTCGGCGGTTATTTTCGGCCGCTATCTGGTCTCGCGCGCCTGACGGAAGAAGTCGGTGAGGTCGGAGAAGCACTGGAACAAAATGATTTAGAAGCCCTTCGCTTGGAGCTGGTCGATGTCTTGATGATCTCGACCTGTCTTGCGAATCAATACGTGGCGGATCTTGCAGCACAGCATGAGACACTCGGGACAGTAAACGATGCTCAGGACGGTTCGTTTTATCGACTCGTGCATGAGGCCGGACAAATCGCACGTGTCATGAACGGGTACGAAGGCGATAAACCGCCGAAAGCGAAAGATACGATTGTTCCAATTGGTCATTCCTTAGCACGTCTGCAACGCGAACTGTTTCGGTTAGCACGACCACTTCAACTTGATTTGCTGACAGAAATCGACCGGACGAATGAAAAGAATCTGAAGCGGGATAAAACACGCTTCGCGTTGACACGTGATCCCATCACGGAAGAGACGATTGATCATTTCCGGAGTGCGACAGGAAGTGAGGCGCGCCTCTGGGGAGCCCCTGTGTACGAGGAGAACCAAACGATCGAGGACAACATGGAAGCAGCATTGCCGTCACTCCGGCGTTTCCTCCGATGTGCGTCGATTGAGGGGATCGAGGCATTCGTCTTCGAAGCACCGATGGAACGCTCGCGTAGTTTGGTTGAAGTGAAAGAACTAGCGGACGAAATGGGACGGTTGATCAAAGAGCGGACACCGCTTGACTTCAAGAATTCACCGTATCGGTTGGAAGTCTTTGCACCACAACTTGGTCCAATCTCACCGTATCATGCGGAAGACGACCATCGGATGTTCCTTGTTCTCTATGTAGACTAAAAAAATGATCCGCCTTGCTCCGAAAAGCAGGCGGATCATTTTTTAATGTGAATGAGACGATGTTGCCTCATCTTGAGTCTGCCATTTTTTCATGAAGCGCTGAATCCGTGCGATCGCTTCTTGTAGTTGTTCAATCGAACTCGCGTAACTTGCTCGGACATACCCCTCACCACTTGCTCCGAAGACGGATCCTGGAACGACGGCGACACGTTCAGCGAGTAACAATTGCTCCGCGAACTCTTCACTCGTTAGTCCAGTATGACCGATGTACGGGAAGGCATAGAAGGCACCGCCCGGTAAGTGTGTCGGGAGACCGGCATCGTTTAACGCCTTGACGAAATAGTTCCGGCGTTGACGATAACTCGTCACCATGTCAGGAACCGTCTTATGACGTGAACGGAGTGCTTCAATGCCCGCGAATTGAACGAGTGTCGGGGCACACATCATCCCATATTGATGCACCTTCAGCATCGATTGCGTGATTGCAGGTGGTGCACAAGTGAAGCCGAGCCGCCAGCCTGTCATCGCGAAGGCTTTCGAGAAACCGTTGATGATGATCGTCCGCTCCCGCATTCCGGGAAGGGTCGCAAAGCAGATTGCTTCCGTTTCGTAGGATAGTTCCGCATAGATTTCGTCGCTGATGACATATAGATCATGTTTTTGAACGAGTAGTGCAAGATCGGCGAGTTGATCGCGTGTCATTGTCGAGCCCGTCGGATTCGATGGGAAACAGAAAATGATTGCTTTCGTCTTGTCCGTTAGCAATTGTTCGATCGTTTCCGGTTGAATCGCAAAACCATCTTCTGCATGACACGCAGCGGCGACAGGAATGCCTCCAGCGAGTTCAATTAAAGGGGCATACGAGACGAATGCCGGTTCAACAACGATGACTTCATCTCCTGGATTGATCAAACTACGAAACGCAAGGTCAAGTCCTTCTGAGGCACCGGTCGTGACGATGATCTCTTCCGTCGTCGAATAGGAGATGGCGAACTTTTCTTGCATATAGAGCGCGATTTCCTGACGTAACTCGAGCAAACCGGCGTTCGCACTATACGCTGTATAGCCTTGCTCAAGTGCTGCGAAGCTCGCTTCGCGCACATTCCATGGCGTGACGAAATCAGGTTCGCCGACACCAAGGGAGATGACGTCTTCCATTGATCCGGCTAAATCAAAGAAACGACGGATGCCGGATGGGGCTAGCTGTTCGACACGTTCAGATAGAGACTTCATGGAGACACCTTCAATCGTTTGTCGTCATCATCCTGACTGAAGAGAACACCATCGTGCTTGTAGGTCTTCAAGCGGAAATGGGTCGTCGTCGAGATGACGGAGTCGAGCGTCGATAATTTTTCCGAGACGAATTGAGAGACTTCTTGTAGCGATTTGCCATCAAGTACGACTTGTAAGTCATATGCGCCCGACATCAGATAAAGGGACGTCACTTCCGGGAAACGATGGATCCGCTCCGCTACCTCGTCAAAACCGCGTCCACGTTTTGGTGTGACTTTGACGTCGATGAAAGCTGTCACGCCATGGTGGGCATGAATCTTTTGCCAGTCGATGACAGCGGTGTAACCAAGTAGGACACCGTCGCGTTTGAATGTCTCGATGGAAGCTACTACTTCTGACGCTTCCCAGTCGAGCATTTGCGCAAGCAAGTCCACGTCCATCGGACCATTTTGTGTTAATAATGCTAATAATTCGAGTTGTTTTTCGGTGTACATGGAATCACTCACTTTCTGTCAATTGACCATTGAAGGTACGGCGGGTCTGGCGCAATCGTGCGCGGCGCTCAGCCTGGACGATATGGAAGTTCTTCATTTCAGTTGTCGGAAGTTGGTGTTTTTCAACGAGGCGTTCAAAAAAGACGCGTCGCGCTGCATCCTGACGCGCGGATTCATGATTACCCGACGGATTGAAAGCATATAAGACGGTCGCGCGCGCCGGGTGCAGTATTAAATGATCCTTGCCGACGCGTAAGATCCAATCCCAGTCCCAGTAGTTGAAGACGTCCTCGTCAAACGGACCGAGTTGGTCGTGGAGCGATTTACGGTAGAGTGACCCGGACGGAATATACGTCGAGTCTTCTCGAATCGTCTCTGAATCGTACGGATACGCGAATGGCTCAGAATCGATTGCAATCCGGTGATCCTCTTCCCAGCGGTACGTAAAGAGTTCCGCGTCCGTATAGGTGAGATCGGCACCAGCTTCGAGATCGCCGACTGCTTCTTCGAGGTGACTCGGTAATAAGAGGTCGTCGTCATCGTGAAGTAAGATATACCGACCGGAAGCGAGCGTGACACCATGATTTCGAGCACGAACATGATGGTTTTCAGGTAACTCGACATAGGTCAGTTGAAGACGGTCCTGATATGCAGTCGTCACTGCTGAGATATCGTCTCCATTATTGTTTAAGACGATGACTTCGAAGTCTTGATAGTGTTGACGCGTCAATGCTTCTAGCGCTTCTGCTAATTCACGAGGACGATTGTACGTCGGAATGATGATGGATACGGTTGGCATCAGTGATCGCTCCTTGAACAAAGACACCTGTCCAGGAACAGGTGTCTTCTTGTTTTTTACATGTTTGCTTCAATACGTGGTAGCAGTTCGTTCCATTCTGCTTCTGGTTCTTTCGTAACCGTCACGAAGTCGCCGTAAGCGAACAGATTGTCGATGCCATCAAGGGCGATCAATGATGCGAGCAACGCATCTTCAGGTGTATCTTCTTTTTTGACACTCGTACTTTTAGCACCGAAGCGCTGTTCTTCGAGCGTGATTTTGACGGAATTCGGATTTGGTGTGTAATCGACTTGCATGAGGTAAGCTCCTTTCAACGTACATACGTATATGCCGTCTTTTCGTATAGATGGATTGAATCCTTCTTCCTGATAGACGGAAGATCGATACGTTCAGTATATCAGAAAATTCGAAGAGAATATTTTTCTTCTAGTAGGAGAAATGGACCATCTTTATTTTAACGGTTCACTTGACCTTATAATGCATTTTACTCGCTATCTCAATATATCTCAAAAGGCGTCATGATGCCTTTTTCAAATTGTTTGACCTGAATTTCAAAGCAAGGGGTTATTTTTTTGAATTTCAGTGATAACCTATATCTTGTACATTAACAGGTTTAAAAACGGCTAAAACGTCTATATATAGAGTGATACTTGTAGAGTCCTTTCTATATGTAGGACGTCTTTTTTTAGTTTAGCGTATTTCATCGTGTAATGCGAACCTGTTTAACGATAGAGAATGGGAGTGGTTCATAGTGGCATCTCCACTGAATACAGCACGCATCTTTAAGGGTGCAATGACAATAGAAGACGTATATGTCGTGATTAGACAAGCAACGGAAACGTATCCGGAACTTGATATCGACCGCTATACTGAACGTGCCATCCGAGCGCTTGAAGGAAAATCCCTACAAGCCGATCAAGTCTATGAACTGTTAACAATGCACGCACTCGATATGTTGAAGGCAGAAGAGCCAAACTGGACATTCGTAGCGACAGCGACTTACTTAAATCGGTTATACCTAGAAGCAGGTGAAAATCGCGGATATGCAGCGGAAGAACGATATGGTTCGCTGTATACGCTGATTGAAAAACTGACAGAAATCGGCATCTTCACGAAACATTTACTAGATGCGTATTCGAAGGAAGACATCAACGAACTGTCGGCAACGATCGATCCGTCCCGCGACCACTTATTCACATACATTGGTCTTCGAACTCTGGCAGACCGGTACCTCGCACGCGATCACGTCAAAAACTTGTACGAGCTACCACAAGAACGGTTCATGGTCATCGCGATGACACTGATGCAGAACGAACCGAAAGAACGTCGTTTAGAACTCGTCAAAGAATCTTACTGGGCATTGTCGAACCTCTACATGACAGTTGCGACTCCGACGCTTTCGAACGCTGGTAAGTCTTACGGTCAACTTTCTTCGTGTTTCATCGATACAGTCGATGATTCGCTACGTGGCATCTACGACTCGAACACGGACGTGGCGACACTTTCTAAAGGTGGCGGCGGAATCGGCGTCTACATGGGTAAGATTCGTTCACGTGGCTCAGACATCAAAGGATTCAAAGGTGTCTCAAGCGGTGTCATCCCGTGGATGAAACAGTTGAACAACACGGCAGTCAGCGTCGACCAGCTCGGTATGCGTCAAGGATCGATCGCTGTGTATCTCGACATCTGGCATAAGGACATTCTCGAGTTCCTGGACGCGAAGCTCAACAACGGGGATGAGCGACTTCGGACACATGATTTGTTCACAGGTGTTAACTTACCAGACCGTTTCATGCGTGCCGTCGAAGCACGAGAAGATTGGCATTTGTTTGACCCACACGAGATCCGGACAGTCATGGGCTTTAGCCTCGAGGACTACTTCGATGAGACGGAACAAGGTGGCAGCTTCACGGAACGATACGAAGCGTGTGTCAACGAACCACGTCTCAGCAAAAAAACAGTTCCGGCAATCGATCTCGTCAAACGCTACATGCGTTCGCAACTTGAGACAGGAACGCCATACATGTTCTTCCGTGACGCCGTTAACCGTGCGAATCCGAATAAACATGCAGGCATGATCTACTCGTCAAACCTTTGCTCAGAAATCATGCAGAACATGAGCCCGACGACCGTGACAGAAGAATACACGGAAGACGGTAAAATCATCGTCACGAAGACACCAGGGGACTTCGTCGTCTGTAACTTGTCATCGATCGCACTTGCACGTGCAGTTCGTTCTGACGTCCTAGAGCGATTAATTCCGATTCAAATGCGGATGCTTGATAACGTCATCGACTTGAATACGATCGATGTTCCTCAAGCACAATTGACGAATCAAAAATACCGTGCCGTTGGTCTTGGCACGTTCGGTTGGCACCATCTGCTCGCACTCGAGGGCATCCGTTGGGAATCGGTCGAAGCGGTACAATACGCAGACCGTCTCTACGAGAAGATCGCTTACTTGACGATCGATGCGTCGATGCAACTTGCGAAAGAGAAGGGCGCGTACCGTCTCTTCGAAGGTTCAGAATGGCAAACAGGAGAGTACATCAAACGTCGCCACTACAAAACGACGGATGAACTTGATTGGGATCGTCTCCAAGCCGACATCACGGCGTACGGAATGCGTAACGCATACTTGATGGCGGTCGCACCGAACTCATCGACGGCGATCATTGCGGGTAGTACGGCATCGATTGATCCAATCTACAAAAAAGTCTACTCGGAAGAGAAGAAAAACTATAAGATCCCAGTCACTGTTCCGGATTTAACACCGGAAACGAACTGGTTCTATAAATCAGCGTTTGAGATTGATCAGTTATGGAGCATTCGTCAAAATGCTTCACGTCAGCGTCACATCGACCAAGCGATCAGTTTCAATCTGTATGTGAAAAACAACGTCAAGGCGAAAGAGTTACTCGAAATGCACATGGAAGCGTGGCAACTCGGGATGAAGACGATCTACTACACGCGTTCGACAACGGTTGAGATCGACGAATGTGAATCGTGTTCATCATAAGATAAGGAGGACGATATCATGAAGGCAGCAATCGTATATGCGTCATTGAGTGGAAACACGGAGGAGGTGGCAGAACTCGTCGCGAAGACGTGTTCTGAGATGGAAATCGAGCCGACGATGTTGTTTGCGGACGAAGTGACGACGTATCAGTTAATGCCTTATGATATCGTCTATTTTGGTTCGTATACGTGGGGAGATGGGCAACTGCCCGACGATATGCGCGACTGTCTTAGAACCGTTCTAAAAGAGAGTTCGCATGCGATTCCGCAGGCAGCTGTTTTTGGAACAGGGGACAAGATGTTCGTCAAATATTGTCGCGCCGTTGATGAGATGGCTTATCATCTCTCAAAATTCGGGGTGCCGCTTGCTGGAGAACTGTTGAAAATCGAGCAGTCACCACGCAATCGCCCACATCTCGTCAAGGAATGGACGAAACGGACCATTCTTCAATTACAGCAAGAAGGAGTCGAAGCACATGGAACAGCTACAAAAAATCAAACTGCTTGATGCACGCCATCCAAATCGCGCGACAGCGATCATCGGTGGCGAAACGAGTGCCATCGTCAACTGGAACGACATTGCGTATCCACAGTTTTATTCGATCTACAAACAACTGTTATCGAACTTCTGGATCCCAGATGAGATCTCAATGTCGAAGGACATGCAACAGTGGAATCAATTAAGCGAACGGGAACAGGATGCATTCAAACGAATCATCGGGCTGCTCTCGATCCTTGACTCGGTTCAGACACGTTATATCTTGGAATCGGCAATGTTCACATCGGATTCATCCGTTCATGCCATTCTCGCTATCATCGCGCAACAGGAAGTCGTTCATAATCAATCGTACAGCTACGTCTTATCCAGCTTAGTTCCATTGGCTGAACAAAACCGGATTTTTGATATCGCGAAAGACGATGACATGGTCATGAAGCGTAATGCATTCATTCTTGATTTATACGAAGATTTCCAAAATGACCGGACTCCAGAAAACTTCGCGAAATCGCTCGTTGCTTCGATCGTTCTTGAAGGAATCAACTTCTATTCAGGCTTTGCCTTCTTCTATAACTTAGCGCGTCACCAAAAGATGGTCGGAACATCGACGATGATCAGCTACATTCAACGTGACGAATTGCAACATTCGTACTTCATCAGCCAATTGTTACGTGCTGTCTTGTCAGAGCATCCGGAAATTGATGCCGATGGCTCATTTACACAATTCGTCTATGATACGTTCAAGCGTGCCGTTGATCTTGAAATCGAGTGGAGCGAATATGTCTTGCGTGATTTAGACGGTCTTGACGTCAGCGAAATGCGTGACTACGTTAAATATCTCGCGAACAAACGCCTTCGCGTCATCGGGTTATCGGATCTTTATGAAGGGCACGACGAAGACGTCATGCCATGGATTCGTGCGTATTCGGATGATTCGATGAATGCGACGAAATCGGACTTCTTCGAACAAAAATCACGTTCGTATGCGAAAGTAACGGATGCGAATGGATTCGACGATCTATAAGTAATAAATAGATAATTGATGATTGCTTCTACTCTATATTTCCTTTACGCTAGGACAGGTGAGGTTCTGCTCGACTCCTGCGGAAAAACAAGTCGTCATGACCCTGGAAGATGCGACGCATCTGAAGCGGCATGAGGGCTTGTCCGCGGAAAACGAGCAGACCGAGACTGTCCGTTTTTTTAATAGTCTTATCTGTCTTTTGTCTTTCTCGTTTCAAGCATTACTTTTCTTTGTCACTTAGGTCAATTCAACAAAAGAACAAAAAAAGGGCCGAACTCGGAAAGTTCGGCAGAATCAGGGGGAATACTTGAAGTCTTGCTACTAAAATGTTCCCTCGTGAAATAAAAAATAAACAAATTCCAAAAATATTTTTTACGATACAAGAAAAGTGTGTTATTATAAGTTGATGAATTTAGTTAGGGAGTGTATACATTATGGCAAACTTTGAAAAAGACCAAGTCGTTACTGGTAAAGTAACTGGTATTCAAAACTTCGGTGCTTTCGTAGCACTTGACGAGCAAACACAAGGTCTCGTCCACATCTCAGAAATCTCACACGATTACGTAAAAGACATCAACGATTACGTAAAAGTTGGCGATGAAGTAACTGTTAAAGTTCTCGACATCGACGAAGCTAACAAAAAAATGAAGCTTTCGATCAAAGCAACTCAGGAAGCTCCAAAACGTGAAGCACGCGCGAAAGGTCCACGCAAAAACGCTGGACGTCGTGATGCAGGTCCTGCTTTCAAACAAGAAGAAGCACCTGGATTCAACGTTCTTAAAGGTAAATTGGAAGAATGGATTGAAAAATCAAACTTCCAAAAATAAGCCACATGAGAGAATCGACATCGGTCGGTTCTCTTTTTTTTATGCGATTTTTACATGACGGTTTGTCAAATTAAGCGCAACACTTCTTCGGAAAAGACCTCGTATGCAGTTTTCCAATCCAAACACTTTCGTGGTCGATTGT
>NZ_JACSNE010000042.1:0-14963 GCF_018619035.1 Exiguobacterium sp. s168
TAACGCTTCCGGTGTCAGCTGACGCGTGATATAACGGGCACGACCGAGACGGTGTAATTTCGGTTCCGATCGGTGATAGAAATCGAGCGTGATGAAAGCATCATAAACCCCTTCTTGCAATTGGGCTGCTTGATAGAGGTGCGACCAGTGAATCTTCGCCGTGTAATGATAGAGATACAATCCGAATTTTTTCGCACTTACCTCGTTTTGGTACAACCAATCGATTGGGATAGGGACTTGATCGCCACTCTCTCGGTGAACAAGGAGCAACCGTCCCGTCTTGATGAACGCATGACGCGTAAAGGCTTTTCCGCTGATGACTGTCGTCGCCTTCGTCTCATTATGGACCGCATCGATTTGAATCTTCGGCTTCGTCTGCGGTTCTTTGTTCAGCAACAGACGCAGGTTGCCTTTTAGGTCCGTATACAACTGGACGAATTCGTTGAACGTCTCATCCATCAACGGTGCGAGCGGCGCAGGGATCTGTGTATCAAGGAAACGTCCTAGCAGAATCTCACGGGTGAAGACAGACGCGTCGAGCGTAGCATGACTCGGTAAGCCGTCAGATTCCCATTTCTGTAATTGCTCCGGTGTGAGGTGTTCAACTTTTTTCGTGAACGTAAGCCAAAGCGAAAAACGACCAATCGGATAGAGCGTATCTTGATCGGCTTCGACGTACTCGATCTCAGCGAGACCGTCTTCTTCGACCGTCGGAACGTCCGCCTCTTCTTGCATCTGAGCAACATGCTGACTCAATTGAGACACGATTGAATGCGACAGCTGAAAGGTGAAGCGATGATCGTCCAGTTGGTTCGGCACTTCAAGGACCGTCTCTTGCGATCGATCGCGGATACGTAACGACGTGATCGTCAGCAACGGATCATTCAATTGACCGGATAGCGTATAGTCTGTCGGCGAAGATTGAATCTTTAACGATTCTTTTAATGCCGATCGTTTAAGCTTTTTTTGTTTTTTCGGAAGTACGGAATGTCCAAATTGGAGCACCCGGAGAGCAGATTTAAAAAGCATGGAATCAAGGAACCTCCTACTAAAAGATGTTTTATGAAAGCGCTATCTTCCCTTAGCATTCTATCATAATCAATAGCTAAAACATCCTAAAATTTGAAAAACAATGCGGACTTTGGTGGATAGACAAAAAAACCTCCTCACAGGGGAGGAGGTCGACTAACTATTCGTCGAGCTGATTCAAAAGCATCAGCCAATTTTTCGTGAAAAGATCATCCGAAAAACGCTCAACCGAATGCAAGGCGGCTTCGCCCATTTGACGTCTTAGGGACGGTTGCTCCATCAAGCGGATCGCTGCTGCTGCGAAAGCTGACGTGTCACCTGTTGGAATGATAAAACCAGTCGTTCCATGCTCAATGATTTCACGGGGACCGTAACAAACATCGTAGGCGATGACCGGAACACCATAGCCCATGCTCTCAAGGATCGCCATCCCGAACCCTTCGGATTGCGACGTAAAGATCGTTGCGACAGCACCATGATAAGCGTCTTGAATGTTCGTGACGAACCCTTTGAAACGGATGTGCTTCGTTAATGACAATTCCTTGATCAAAGCATGGAGATCCTTTTCGAGCTGATCGTTGTAACCGAAGCCATAGAAATCAAGGAAGGCATTGGGGTGGTGGTCGACGATCTTCCGCATGACACGGACACTCGCAGCGACATCCTTTTTGACTTGAATGCGCGAGACGACGATGAACCGATTCGGATCAGGTTCAGGAAGTACCGAGTAGTCGGCTTCCGGAACAGCACCAACACCGTGTGGAATCGCATGGAACGTTTCCGGATGACCGAACTGGTTGGTCATATGCGCTTGTTGACGAGGTGTTGCCGTGATGACACGATCCCACTCGTCGATGCGACCGAATAATGTATCCCAGACACCACTGACGGCTGCTGTCTCATTGAAGGGCGACACGAAGTGATTGCTATGCCCGAAGGCGATCTTTTTAATATTCGGATGCTTGATGTCTAGGATGACCGCATCCAAATTTTTTTTCGGTAGGTTGGCAAGACGATCCCGGTATTCTGATGAGATCAAGACCGCGTCATGTTGATCTAACAGCTTGTTCAAGACGAACGTATTAAAGATCGCTGGATCATTGAACTGTTTTTCCTGACCGGCTTCGAAATAAAATAGATGACTCCAGTCTGCCGAGTTGATTTTATGCCAAATCGTCAAATAACACGTTCCATCACTGTGGAAGAAGGAACGGGAGACCGGCTTATTCGATGTAAGCGAATACTGGATCGTCTGCACCAACTGCCCGTTATCAATGTATTCCTCGCGGCGTAGGCGATGGCGATTCTCTGAAAAATAATCGATGAAGCTGAGCTGATTGTTAGCGTCAAACCGAGCGTACTGGACGTATGTACCATTGTCGAACAATCGATAGGAATCTTTTTCGGCACGGCTCGCATCGAGGAACAACGTATACCGTTTTTCCCAACGCGGAATCAATTCGGCTTTCGAAGAAACGACGGACCGTTTGTCTGCCTGGCGGCGTGCTAAAAAATTGATGACGTTGACGACCTGGATGCGAGGATCAAGCAAACGCGCCTCGACTATCTCTTCGCGAATCGCTTCGAGGTTCGGTTGAATCCCTAACGTCACGAGTGTGACATTTCGCTCCGGATCAGCCGTGATGATGGCATTCGCGCGTTTAATGACTGCTTTTGATAAACCGCCACGCTAAGCTGCTAACGTATTCAATGTAAAAAACAAATCTCGTTTCATAGGGCATCTCCTTATATAGCGCTTACAATTTTATTTAGTAGCATAAAATATGGATCATATCGGTGAACCTTATCCATACTATAGCATACTTTGTTGGAATAATAAGGAACCTAGGAACGAGATCTCTCTATCCCTAGGTGTATTGTTAAGCTTCGTTGATCGGTTGAACGAATGATCGATTGGCTGTGATGTACATATCCTGAGCCGTTTTCAAGCGTGGTGTGCCTTTCGATGACAGGACGACCTTCTCAATTTGAAGCACTGTATCGGGTGTGTTTTTCGTCGGTAGTTCATTTTTAAAGTCGCGATCGGCGTACTGTTTACATGTCTTCAAAATCCGGACTGTTGTTGGAGGCACAGTCAGATACGTCTCGTTATCGATCACAGGCGGAAGATGGACATATTTTTTGTTTGCCGTGACGTAAGCCCCATCAGCCGTGACGAGTCGTGGTGTGCCAGCAAGCGTCAACTTTAGATCACTGATCGTCAGGAGTTGACCGACTTCGAGGTCATCATACAAAAAGGCTTTCTCGAGTACGACGACTTGCGTCGGTGCTTCGATATGATACTTCGTCGCGTCGATTTTCTGTAACGGTGATTTTTGTTCCTCGGGACGAAATTCGACTTTAAGTTGCTGATAATGCAAATGCATTTCGTCGACACTACTCGGTAACGTCATCCGGACGACGAACGGATGGTAGTCGTCATGGATCAGCATCAATTGGAATGGATCTGAACGCGGTTCGAGTGCCTCCGTCGGAATAAACAATTCAGTCCCTTCGATATGGAACGGAACGTCGGTCTCCGTTGTTTCATCGTTGGGTGCGATTAAGAGAACTTGATCGACCGAAGACATGTCGTCTTTGAGTAATTGTACGACTTCATAGAAGAGACCATCAACGAGACGCGTGCCTGCATACGTAGCAAAGAATGGCTCAAGGACAGGACCGAGATGACTCAACGAAGCAGGCATCCGGTAATAAAGACGATTCTCCGATACATATCGCCGGGCTTTATGTTTTTGGACGAGCAACGTGATGAGGGTGACGAAGCTGTCATAATCTTTTTGCTGAAGCAAGGCGTACTGTTTTTGAAAGATGTCATCGAGAATGAAATCCGCTGGATCTGCATTATGGCGTTCAAAGATTATGATCATTTCGTCGAATAAATCAAAGAAGGTTTGCTGTTGCGGATGCTCAAGGAAACGCTTGTTGTTGAACAGTCGGGAGAGGAAGTCCATCTCGATCAACCGACTCAAAGCATGGGTTTTAGCAACTGCCGGAATATCAAGTTCGAGCGTTTTCTCAAGCACTTGTAAATTGAAGGTCGTCTTTTCGAAAATACTTGTTTGTCCGACAAGCGAATCATTCATCGCGAAACGATTGACGTGATAGACCGGTGCCGGATTCATCGAAGCCGTTTGGCATTTCGAGATGGCTTCAAAGAAGAAGAGTTTATCTTCACCGTACTGCATCGCGCTGAACCGAATGTTATGTTCAAGCAAGACGGAGCGCTTCAGAATTTTCCCTGGAGGTCCGACCGCGCGGAACACTTTATCGATTTCATACGGAACAAGCTGATTCGCTGTCGTAAACGATGCAAAGCGACCAACCTTTTGAATCGACGTGTTGGTATGTTTGATCGTTTGACCGAATGCGATATCGGCATCATGCGAAGCGGCTTGTGCGACGAGTCGAGGGAATCCGACTGGATCGAGACGATCATCAGCATCTAAGAACGTGACGTAGGTACCTGTCGCTTCTTCAATTCCGACGTTTCGCGGTTGTGCAGGACTGCCCGAATTTTCAGGAAGTTCGATGATGCGAATGAAATCCATCGTTTGTGCAGCCGTGTGGAGAATCGATAACGATTCATCCGTCGAACCGTCATCAACGAAAATCGCTTCGATTGTTGAGTGATCGAGCGTGAGTTCTTGGATCGATGCGATACAAGTTGAGAGATATGTCGCCTTATTGTATACAGGAATAATGATCGATGCGGTTCTTTCCATCAGTAATTCCCACCTTAAACTAAATATTAAAAAATACCCCCTGAACTGTGCCTTAAAACAGATGAAGGAAAGAGAAGGATAAGAAAACACGAAAATGGTCGATGGCTCCATAAAATAATGGAGTCATCGACCATTTAGACAATTAACAAATCAGCCTTATAGGATTAGAATTACTTGATTCCAATGTTCTCAAGGTATTTTTTTTCAGAGGCATCGATTTTACCGCTGATTTGTTTCGAATACGTCTTCCGCGCGTAAGTCGATCCTTTTTTCTGATAAATGGCTTTTTGTCCTTCAGATGATTGGTCGTAATAGATTTCGATTAAATCTTTATCCTCATAGACGATGACGCCCGTTTCATCAGTGTTTCGCTTTAGTTGCTGGTTGATCTGTTGCTGCTTCAAGTACTGGTTTTCAGATTTGAAGACTTGATTGATGGCTGCATCGTATTTCTTTTTTGCTTCCTCACTAGTCGTATTTCCGTCTTGATCGTAATTGCTACATCCTGCTAGACAGACGATCGAAAATAGCAGTAAAAATAAAAGTTTGCTTTTCAAATGCGAACCCCTCCGAAGTACACGTTCTGTATTACCGATAGTATACATCAAGGCAACACTTCATATGTAGCTTACTTAAGAAAAAGGGAAGTGTTTCATGTTGGTCGCACTATAGTTCGATGGCATCGATGACGCCTTCAGGATACTCCCAGACATTGCCTTCAATGAGCCATTGATGATGGCAGTTCGGACAAGCGACTTCCGAAGAAAAGTCATACTGGATTTCGAGTCCTAAGCGCCGGTCTTCGTACGCTACACTATGTAAATCTTCAATGAGAATCTCATCCTTGAATTTCTCGCGACAACGTGGACATTTGAATTTCGAATAGTGACTGATGACCGTATCCATTTAATTCAACTCCTAAATAAAGAATAAGTACCGTATACAGTATAATGATAACGCTTACATAAAAAGTGTTTTAAATTAAATTTGTAATCAAAATGGAATATATCATATGAATAAATAAAAATTCCCATAAATGGTTATGGCTTTTATAATGAAGAAGAGAAATTGATTTTTCAAGAAAACAACAAATGACAAGAAATTAAAAATTTCATCGACTTATTACTTAAAGGGATCGTGTGACAATATGCAACTCATTAAACAAATCAACGGTCAGAATCATTTTTGGCTGTTCGAGAAGGATGGACGGACACTCTACACGTTTCACGGCATCATGGGAGAGAGATTGAAAGAACCAATGAGCGAGCAAAAGTTCTCGCGCTTTTTTAATCTGGATGCCTGTATCCGAGAACTTGTTGCAGAGAAAGAAAAAGACGGATATTCTGTCGTTCAAGAAGCGGATTACCACGAAGTTGTCGTAGAGATCTTTTGTCAGGATACAGAGTATGATGTCATCTTTGAGCATCGTTCGAGCATTGAAGAAGACCTCAACGGATTTCTTTTTGAAATCGGCAATGGGTATTTTGTTGAAGATGAGTATGGGCCAGAAGCGATCGAATTCGTCCTTCATATCTTGGAGCCGTCTTATATCGTTGAACCCGTCATTGATTATTTTAAAAAGCAGTATGGCGTGACGCGGCTTCGGATGGGACAGGCAAAAGTTCATTACGGCAGACGATTGACCGGACTTTATCCCGCAGGAAAGAACTTTAACCGAAAAAATTAAAGACAAAAATGTATAAGAAGGAGTCACATAGATGACATATCAAATCGGTTTACCAGGCGTTACTGAAGAGAGATTACAAGAGGTAGAAGCAGAACTTGGCTTTAAGCTTCCGAAAGAACTACGAAATAGGTACAAGCACGAAAATAAATTCAGCATCGGCGAATGGGAGTTTCATCCGATCAAGGACGAGCAGTATATCAAGCGGACATGGGACGACCTTGTTCGTGTTAACACGACGGATGCGGAGGACTACCCATCCGGTTTCTTACGAATCGCACGTGACGGAACAGGTGACGAACTCGGGTATCAGCTTCCGGACACAGAGACAATCGTCTTATGGGATCATGAGGAACAAGAATTATTTTCGGTAGCACCAACGTTGAAGATATTCATTGAAAAGGAACAACAAGTGGATCGCAGTGCAGAACAAGCAGAACTCTTCGTACAAACGGTCATCGAGACAGGCGCCGTCTATGGTCTATCAAAATTTGAACAGTCGGGTTGGGCCTATTGTCCTTCGAATCAAGAGGAATCGGATGTATTGTTATTCTTTTCGTCGAAATCAGCGGCGAAAGCGCTACAGACGAAGGAATGGGCGGACTATCATCTAATTCGCTTGGATTTGGGTCTATTCATGGATGGCTGGTTGCCGAACATGATTGACAATGGACTGTATTGTGGCTTGAACTGGGAACCGGAGCTCATTGGACTTGAGCTGGATCCAGAAGATGTCCTAGCAGATCTGGAGGGTTAACATGATTCGGACGCTTCATAAACAAGTCGATGGAATGACAGCCGTTTGGCTCATCTATCGCGATGGACGAAAATTGTATACGTATCACGGTGTCATGAACGAGATTCATCAGGACGATATGAAACAAGCGATGGAAGATCGCTACTTGTTCAGATATCAAGCGAAACGTCGGATGAATACGTGGATTTCGGAAAAACAGGCAGAAGGATACATATTCGAGGACGTATTCGGACTGACACCGAACCGCAAGAAAAGACAGACGTTCAAGCGTCGAATGATAGGACTCGCGTCTCTGCTGATTAGTGTCGGTTTGTTTCTGGTAGTGATGCCTTTTCTCGTCTCTCCAATTATCATCGCAGTGCTTGCGTTACTTCAAATGGGAATGGTCGTTTTCAGTAAAGACTATTTACCGGGCTGGCTACGCACGGTTTGTTTCATCAGTTGCTGTGTCATGAACATTGAATACCGAGAGGGGTTATATGCTGGTTTCGCGATTGGAACGGGTACACTCCTATTGTTTTATGTCCAAAACAGATACAATCAAACGGATTTTCTAGCGGAACAGCCGAACCATGCTTCTATTTAAAAAATTGCTACAGAAGACTAATTCAATTGATAAGGATGATAATTTAATGATTGTCACGCTCAGTAAGCAAGTGGATGGCATCATCTATTTCTGGTTCATGTACCGGGACGGTCGAACAATCCAGATGTATCACGGTGTCACCGAACAATGGAAAATCGATCAGGATGTCAGTGATTCAATTGAAGAACGATATACATTTCGGCGTCAAGCTAAACGACGACTGAAGGAATTGATTGCTGAGAAACAGGCTGAAGGATACAGGCAGGATGATATTTACGGGATGCAACCCGGACGGAAAGAGCGTGAGAAATTTCGCCGCCGGACGTCCTGGCTCGCTTATCTTCTTCTGGGTCTCGGTCTGTTCCAGTTAGTGACACCGTTCACTATATTACCGTTTGTTGTATTAGGTATCGGTATCGCTCTGATGTTCTTAGCGTTTCTTAGTAAAGATCAGTTTCCGATGTGGCTACGTGTCATCTGTTTCGTCGATTATTTCTTAATGCATGTCGGTTTTCGGCAAGAGCAGTACATCCCACATCTATTTCCGATTCTGTCAATTGGAACAGGATTGATACTTTTATTATATCTTCGAAGCAAATACAAACGTAAACTCGAGAACAACGCCAATGATAGAGATGGCTACATATTATAAATGAAACAAAGAAATACCAGACCCATTTAAAGAACTATCCTGATAGAATTTTAATGCATTGCACAAAAGAATGTGAGGATGATCTCATGAAAATAATCTATTCTCGTGAAGACTTACTCGCACTCGAAGATCCCTTTGAATATGAGGTGGGATTGCCAATCCGCATCAGAGAACTTCCGGCTTCCGTCATCGAAGAGGAGCTACCGGATAGCCGCGAACAATTGAATCATCTTCTGAAAGAGGGCTATACTTTGGTCATTCAGAAACCGCAAATTCCAAACTCTCCCGTATTCGCGGGGTTATCCGTGATAGCGGAGAACACGGTCATGAAATTATATGTCTACGAGGCGGATCATTGTGAAGATGCGTTATGGGAGGCTCTCTCCGAGAATGAATACAATCAGCATTGGGCATATTTTTTATTGAAGAAAATCGAAGGTGTCAGATTCGAATTGCCTTACACGCAACCATCACAACAATCACTCAGACTCACTCATCTTGGTACGAATCAACTCGTGTATCTACAGTTTGAAACGTATCAAAGTGTATCGTGTCAGTGGGATTGAAAAAGGAGATGCTTTTGTTTCCAGAAGACATCGTTTAATTCAAACAAATCAGTAGTGAGATGTTCCGTGATGAGCTAGCGAAAAAGCATGCGCTAAGCACATATCGCTTTTATGTAGTAGTGCGTGTCGAAAATAAGTTCCATTCCAAAAGAATCTTTGATTACTACAAGCTGTGGCGTTTGCTCGAACGAAAAGAGATGCTTGATGGCTTCACCTCCCGAATAGAAGTGCCGGTCCAAGTCGGAGAAGAATCATATTACGTTGGGATCGCTAAATTTGGTCTCGAACAGCTTTCGAGAGCCATTGAAATGATTAGTGACTCTCCAGCTATGTATACCATTATTTGTGCGAATCATGATCGACCATTACATTGTCAGGAATTACTAACGCAGGTGCTCGATATCGGCTTAACAGAAAGTGGAGACGTACCAGTCGTCGAGATGGTTACGACATTGGCAGCACAAGGTTACGCCGTCTGCACGTGGGGAAGTTCAAGTGAAGAACAAGAACTACAGTGTTTTCATACGGTAGCCTTCTTATGACAAGATAGAAAGAGGGGATTCGATGAGTCTGCGTGGTGTGTCATTTGAAATCCCGAATGAACCGGGGCGTATCTTGCTCGACATATTAAGTGCGATTGAAATGAAAGAGTATGATTGGTTTCTTCGTAACTTTGATTTTCCGATCCAAACCATGGATGGGGACTTGTATGACAGTTTAGAAGAGTTTTCAATCGATCGGATAGCGACAGGACATGAACTAGCGAAATGGCTAAGGGGACCAAGCAATTACTTGATTTTTGCTGAATTGTTTGCATTTCAAAGTGGTCAGACTGAAGAAGTGGGAACGACTTATGCGTGGTTTCAGAAAAGCAATTGTCACATCGCGATTTTGGTGTATGACTGCACGTACGTCGATATCTATTGTAAGGAGCAGCACGTATCCGAAGCGTTTTATGAGAACGCCGTGAGACGTGGATATACCGGAATCGAATGGGTGACCGATGATAATGATCCTCGGACCCGTTTGTCGGTATGGTCAGAATAAGAAGTAGTTCTGACGAACAGATGTAAACGCTCAGCGTTTAAGACAAGAGGGGTGAACTGCTGGGTATTAATGAAGGAGAGAAAATCATGAATCAAGAGTTGGAAGAATTCGTTCAAGCAGTTTATCGAACGGTTGTTAAAGAAGGTATGGCGGACTATAAGGACATCTACGAAGAAGAAGTCGATCCAAACGTCAATGACTATACGGCCTGTATCGCGTTTTACCAGCAGTCGAGCGAAGCGGATCAAAAACGGATGAGACAGATGATGGAACAGACGATTATCGATACGGTTTCGCATGTATTTAGTATCATCGATGGGAGTTCAGGACTAAGTGGATCTGAGCTTGAAGCGAAACTGGCACTTGTCCGAGTCGACGAAGCAGGAGATTCGGTCGAGACCGTAGAGACAGATGGTGCATTGCAAGATGCGTTTTTAGGCTACATAGAAAATCGTGACTTGAACGCATTGTGAAGGAGGGAGCGGGAACCACTCATGATCCAACTGATAAAACAAAGCGGCTCGAATACACTCTACCAAACAATCTATACAGAGGGACGCCTCATCGTTCAACATCAAGGAATCGTTGGAGCGTGGGTGAAAGCAGAAAACGTAAAGCAAATGCGCGTCTCGCGCTTCAAACGATTAGATGTACAGATTTTGCAGCTGATCGAGAAGTTTGAACGTCAAGGTTATCGCGAGCTGAACGAGGCAGATTACCGGGAACTCATCGTCCATTTTCCTTATGACAAGGGTCAGGCAGAAGCAGCGCTCGAGCGCCGTCACATGATGGAAGAAGTAATTAATGATGGTTTGCTTCATACGGGGAACGGCTACTGCAAAGGGGGAGATATCGGCAACGGTACGACGAATATCTTTTACTACGTCCTTGATGTTGAGGCAGCCATTACACTAATTTTTGAAGAAATGAAAGCACGCGATGTACAAGACGAACCAAAAATTGCAGTACAAGAAGGAGCAGCGTACACCGTTCGATCTCCTCAAGGAGCGACGTTCGATTTGATTGGTGAGGGGAAACCATGGAGCTGGATTCCGATGACGCAAGCGGAGGACAAGAAGATATGGCACGTCATTGATCAACAATTTCAATTCGCACCCAGTACGACAGTTTTTCCCTCATACCATGCCCCGAGTCCGTTCATTACATACGAAGTGGATTACGAGAAACGCGAAGAGATCGAGCAAATGCTAAAGCGTATTCTGACCGATCTGACCGTTGAAGGGAAACGCGTCATGGCACTCGATTGGAATCATCAAGGATACTGGATCGACCCAAGACGTCCGTTTCTTCGAAATGAAGAAGGAGATTGGATGATTCCAGCCGTTCCAGATGGCGATTATTCCTTTTTTATCGCTAGCGACTTCCGCTGGGGGTATCTCGGTCATCCGTGGGAGGGGAGTATCACGTTGTTTGGAGAAGACATGATCTCTGCGTTCCAAGGAACAGAGATTTTTATGAATGAAATTCGAAGAGGATAGAAGGAGGATAGAAAGTGAGAACACCATACGACGAGTATCAAGGAACCGCATTATGGCAGGTCATCTCGGAGACAATCAATGAATTAGTCGACAATGATGATCTCGAAGAACGGACGACGCATGAACATATCGTGGGCTATCTCTGTAGCAAACTAGAAGGTCGGATGAAATATGAAAAATAAGAATAGGATGCTAGTTGAACGAGACGAGTGGATCGATGTGTTCCGGGAACTGCTACCACGCGATGATTGGCAAGACCTCGTCCGGGTTCAAGTAAGTCAGCATTCGTACCCATTTGAAGTAAAATTACTGGAACGATCTCTCAAGCAGAATCCACACATCGACGATTTTTCGGATTGGACGGTCCGATCTCACATGATTATGACCGACGACTCACAGCTTGACAGATTTCTCGAACATCTTGTCATCGAACAGCAGGAAATGGCGACTAAAGCAGAAGTGACGCTCATTATCCAAAAACAAGGACAAGGAATCGTCCGAGTCACGAACGATTATGTCTCGATGTATGGAGTCGCTTATGAGGAGCTTGATGACGTAGGGACAGAATATGAGAACTTTTTTGATGCGGTTTTACCACACGCCACGTTTCCGGTAGAAGTCGTCTTTTGTGGTCGGAATGTTTTAGAAAATGATGATTCGATTCACGTGATGATATTGCACGATTCTAATTGGCAAGCGGTATTTGAAGAACATTTATTGCATTTACTGAATCGAAAAGAAGTGACGACAGGGTTATTTTCGAAAGATGTACGTCCCACGCAGCAAACGCTTGAGAACTTCATGTCTGAATTCTCGTTATTGATGGCCTACAACTTCATCGTGACTCGCGATGCAACGGATCGATTTGGCATGCTCGATCACTTTTGTACGAATGGAAAAATCGCGCATTTTGGAAAGATAGACAATGGAAAGACGTCTTTCAATTAATGATGTAAACATCACACAGAAGGAGGAAGCATAATGAGCTTAGCATCATATATCTGTATGGAGAGACAAATTCCTGAACAGTATCTCAATTTAGATGAAAAAGGTGAAACCGTTCCTTTATATATCGGCCCCTGTTTTGCGGATCAAGACTGTCTGTATGAAGTAAAAACGAAGCATTTTCATAAATGGTATGTATATGAAATTTCGAGTCACTGGGGCATCGAGATCGTTGAACCTTTTGATTCCGAAATTGCACTGGAATCGAAAGAAAAGCTGCGTTATTTGTTTACGCTCATGAGTGACTTCTTAGACGAGGGCGAATCATTTGAATTGTATACCTGTTGGATTGGGGAGGAGTCCGATCCGCAAGTGAAAAGTATGACGTTATCATTGGCACTTGATCAGTTAGAAGACATTGAGATTCCTGAAAGAACGCATATGTTGATCACGAAACAGAGTGAAAACTAAAAAGCTGCTGATCCACAGTGGCTACGGGTTAAATGGTTCACTCTTGTGCATAGACGATATCTACGATGGCGTGGACTTGCGCAAGCGTCATCTCGGAATAGAATTCGATCGACAAAGGATGATTCGTCGGCTCGAGTTCGAAGAAAGGAAGTTGACCGGTTCCTTTGGCGCAAGGCATAAGTTTTTTCATCGGAATCACCTCTAAGTGAAGTTATGTATGTCTCGTTGTCGAACCTTAGGAGAGAGCATACTTGTAGTTTAGTATCTATTGTTAGAGAATCCTGATGAAGACCGTGACAATCCAGCGAAAGTGAGGGGATTAACGTGCAAATCGACATCGAAGAACATCAAAATCATGCGAAGACAATCAAGGAATATCATCTCACGATAAGAGGACAAGACCGAATAAAATCCATTTATTCTTTTGAGTATTATAATGATGACTCAAATGAAGATGAAGTCATCTCGGACGAAGAAGTGTTAACACGATTATTCTCGCGTTTGAATCGCTTTCCCGTCTATCTCTCCTTTGGATTCCATGAACTGACTGATTTAGAAAAAACGGATTTGCTCTCTACGGTTAAGGACAAACAGTTATCTTATACGAAGACCTCGATCACTAAGCGTGAAATATATATGACCGTCGAAGTGAATCACCCGACGGACTTATTTCAGGTACTTACGCAATCAATTACAATGGCTAACTACAATGGCTACTATTTAATTGCTTTCACCAATCTATTGAAATTTGAAACGAGGAGAGTAAGACGGTGGTTGATCAAAAAAGAGAGAGTGGTACCAGTAATCGATATAACGGATCCGACGACATTTTTTAAAATCGGCTTTGATTTCGAGAATGTGCTGATCTTCTCGAATGAACCGGATTTCTATGAATTAGAAAAAATAGAAGCACTGTTTCCAGAAGAAAAAATCGAGCGGTAGTGGAGAGATTAAGAGGGGAGAGGGAACGTGTTGGATGTCTATTTTGAGAAGCATATGGATCACGCACAAGTGTTTAAGGACAGATACTTGTACGTTGATCGACCAGAACGTATCGACTTCATCTATTCGATGGGTTGTCTACCGGATGACACTGAAAGCGACTATCAAGGCGATTCAAATCGAGTCTTGAAACAATTTTTGACGTGTCTCAATCGGTTCCCGATTTTCATCACGTTCGGTGGAAGTTTTACGGACGAGGAGGTCGAGCCGTACTTTCAAAAGCACAATCTATCGTATACAAAGATTCGACCGTACAAGAACCTATACTATAGCGTTCATGTGCATGATGCGACCGAACTGGAGTTATTGTTAGATGAGACCTATTGGTATGGGGCTGTGAATGAAGACTTCTTTATATCGTTTACGAATCTCCTGACGTTTGAGCGGAGAATGGTCAAAGGATGGTTTTTCAAAAAAGAACGTACCGTTCCCGTCATTCGTGCGACGAAAGAGATGTCGTTCATCACGATGGAGCATGATTTCATGGGCTATTATCTGTTTTCGAATGAAGCCTGTTTTAATACCGAGGACAAGGTGAAAGCCATCTTTCCTGACGATGGTACCATTGAATTCTATTGATGAAACAAGCAGTTGAATTATGTAGATGGATCTAGCAGAATACGTGGAGGAATTTTTATGTTATATATCTATCTCGATGAACATACGAATCATGCAAAAGTGGTCAAAGACCACTATCTCGATATTGATCCACCAGGTGCTGTTAAGTCGATTTATTCGATGGGATGTATTCCGAATGACGAGAAACGTGACTATCAACATGACTCCAATGAAGTACTGAAGCATTTTTTGACGCGTCTGAATCGCTTTCCACTATTCGTTACGTTCGGCGGTGGTTTTACCAATGAAGAGGTGGAACCATTTTTTCAGAAGACGGTTTGTCAAATTAAGCGCAACACTTCTTCGGAAAAGACCTCGTATGCAGTTTTCCAATCCAAACACTTCCTTGGTCGATTGTTGA
>NZ_JACSNE010000043.1:0-7932 GCF_018619035.1 Exiguobacterium sp. s168
CGAAAGTAGTTGGGGGCTTCCCCCTGTGAGGATAGGACGTTGCCAGGCACTTGACCGATCTGCAGATTGCAGGTCGGTCTTTTTGTGTTATGTGAAACTTCAGACTGTTCTGATTATTGGTCGAGTCATTGACATGACACCCTCTGCTTGTTACCATAACATCAATATTCTTTTATAAAAGAGAAAGCGAGTGGATAACATGTGGGAGAACAAATTTGCTAAAGAGGGTTTGACGTTTGATGACGTCTTACTCGTACCCCGTCGTTCGAGTGTCTTACCGCGCGACGTTGATTTATCTGTCACGCTATGTGAAGGGATCACACTTAATATTCCGTTGATCAGTGCTGGGATGGATACCGTCACAGAAGCACCGATGGCAATCGCGATGGCACGTCAAGGTGGTCTTGGTGTCATTCATAAGAACATGTCAATGGAAGAACAAGCAGAACATGTCGATCGCGTCAAACGTTCTGAAAATGGTGTCATCACGAATCCGTTCTATTTGACGCCAGAGCGTCAAGTCTACGATGCCGAGTATTTGATGAGTAAATATCGCATCTCAGGTGTTCCGATCGTGAACAATGAAACAGAGCGCAAACTAGTAGGGATTTTGACAAACCGTGATCTTCGTTTCGTCAAGGATTACTCAACTGTCATTGAAACGGTGATGACGACTGAAGAACTCGTGACAGCAAAGGTTGGTACGTCCCTCGCTGAAGCAGAACAGATTCTCCACAAACATCGCATTGAAAAGTTACCACTCGTTGATGAGAACGGTGTATTAAAAGGATTGATCACGACAAAAGATATCGAAAAAGTCGAACAGTATCCACATGCTGCGAAAGATCAATTCGGACGCTTACTCGTCGCAGCAGCTGTCGGCGTCACAAAAGATGCTTCGACACGTGCGAAGTTCCTTGTTGATGCAGGTGTTGATGCACTCGTCGTCGATACGGCACACGGTCATTCAGAAGGTGTTCTTCTCAAAGTACGTGAACTTCGTGAAGAATATCCAAACTTACCAATCATTGCGGGTAACGTTGCGACTGCCGAAGCAACACGCGATTTGATTGAAGCGGGTGCATCTGTCATCAAAGTTGGTATCGGACCTGGTTCGATCTGTACGACACGTGTTGTCGCAGGCGTCGGTGTACCACAAATCACAGCTGTCTTCGATTGTGCGACAGAAGCACGGAAACATGGTGTCTCGATCATCGCTGATGGTGGCATCAAGTATTCTGGCGATATCGTAAAAGCACTTGCTGCTGGCGGTCACGCTGTCATGCTCGGAAGCTTACTTGCAGGAGTAGAAGAGAGCCCAGGTGAGATGGAAATCTACCAAGGACGTCAATTCAAGACATACCGTGGTATGGGTTCTGAAGCATCGATGAAACGCGGTAGCCAAGATCGTTACTTCCAAGAAGCAGACAAGAAGTTCGTTCCAGAAGGAATCGAAGGACGTGTCGCTTACCGTGGTAAACTCGGCGATTCGGTTTACCAACTCGTTGGTGGTATTCGTTCAGGTATGGGATACTGTGGTGCTGCCACGTTAGAAGAGTTGCGTGAAGAGACACAGTTCATCCGTATGACGGGCGCTGGCTTACAAGAGAGCCACCCGCACGATATTCAAATTACAAAAGAAGCATCGAACTATACACGTCAGTAAACAAAAGCCTCGTCTTTCTCTAGTAGAAAGGCGAGGCTTTTGTTCATGATGATTTATGCAAATCCCACGCGTCCATCAATAAGCGTAATCCTTCCATCAACTCTTGCTCAGAGAGACTCGCAAATCCAAGGACGATTTGAGGTGTATCGGAGAGGAGGGGTAACTGGGCGTATTGAGAAAGACCGTATACTTGGATGCCTTGTTGTTGTGCCCGCTTTACGAGCTCCTGCTCCGTCATTCCGTTCGCTACGGACACGACGACATGGAGTCCGGCACTTTCACCGGTCAATCGTAAGGCGGGAATTCGGCGAAGCGATTGGATTAAGACATCGAGTTTGCGACGATAGACTTTACGCATCCGGTTGAGATGTCGTTCAAAGTCACCCTCTTTCATGAAACGTGTCAAAATCGTTTGATCAAAGCGCGAGACACTACAGGTATAGTGTGATAGTTCTGTTTGATACCGTGCGCGTAAGACTTCGGGTAAGACCATATAACCAATCCGTAGTGAAGGCATGAGTGATTTTGAGAAAGTACTCATGTAAATCACACGATTGCTGTCCATGTTGTGCAAAGACGGAATCGATTTACCGCTGTAGCGGAATTCGCTATCGTAGTCGTCTTCGATGACAAAACGGGTCGGATCCATCGCTGCCCAGTTCAACAATTGATGTCTTCGATTGACGGACAGGATGCTACCGGACGGAAACTGATGTGCCGGTGTGACATACATGACATCGACGCTTGATTCCTGCAGTTGATCGATCCGTAATCCATTCGCATCGACACGAATCGGTTCGATCATTCGTTCATGATTCTCTAGTAAGAGGCGGGTCGTATGATAACCGGGATCTTCGATGCCGTATGTGACGTTTCGTCCTAATAAGAAAAGAACGATAGGCAACAGTTGCTCGACACCAGAACCAACAACAATCTGTTCTGGGGAACAGACGACACCACGGGAATGATAGAGATAGGTTGCAATCTCTTCGCGTAATGCTAGATCGCCTTGTGGATGACCGAGTGAGACAAGTGGATGGTGATCGGTATCGATGATGTCTTTGGCATACTTTCGCCAACGGGCGAACGGGAAAGAGACCCCTTCAATCTTACTTGGATGAAAATCATACGTAATAATTGGTTTTTCTTTGGTCGCACGCGGTTCAATGACGGGTGAGGTTTTGACGTAAGCAAGTTCCTCATAGGCAAGAACAAAATAGCCTTTACGTGAGATGGATTCGACATATCCTTCTGCGACGAGTTGTTGATAGGCAAGCTCAATCGTCGTTTGACTTAAGTTCAAAAATTGACCGAGTTTTCGTTTAGATGGTAATTTCGTGCCGTACGCTAAACGACCGGCAATGATTTCGTTTCGAATCTGTTGATAAAGTTGTTCATAAAGTGGTTTTTCCTGATTACGTGTGAGTTGAAATGATAGCATGTCCATCTCGTCTAACTCCTTCTTAATAAACTGACCTGTTGAAATCATCATAAACTGATACTTTTAAAAGTGTCAACGTTTCGTATACTAAAGGGGTGAAAGTCAACCAAGGGGGAATGGATATGGAACGTCAACAAGGAACGGATCGTGTCAAACGTGGAATGGCTGAAATGCAAAAGGGTGGCGTCATCATGGATGTCGTCAATGCGGAACAAGCGAAGATTGCGGAAGCAGCAGGTGCTGTTGCAGTCATGGCACTCGAGCGTGTCCCGTCTGATATTCGTCGTGACGGAGGTGTCGCACGAATGGCAGACCCGTTGATTACGGAAGAGGTACTCGGAGCGGTCTCAATTCCCGTCATGGCAAAATGCCGGATTGGTCATATCGTTGAGGCACGAGTACTTGAATCAATGGGGGTCGATTTCATCGATGAGAGTGAAGTCCTGACTCCAGCAGATGAGCAATATCATTTATTGAAGTCAGAGTTCACCGTGCCGTTCGTCTGTGGCGCACGTGATCTTGGGGAAGCCGCTCGTCGCATCGCAGAAGGAGCAGCGATGATTCGGACGAAAGGCGAGCCTGGGACTGGGAACGTCGTCGAAGCTGTTCGCCATATGCGACAAATTCAAGCACAATTGAATCAGATTTTACATGTCAGTCCAGATGAATTGATGACATTTGCGAAAGAATGGGGTGCTCCGTACGAAGTATTACGTGATATTCGGACGCAGGGACGGTTACCGGTCGTCAATTTTGCAGCCGGGGGAGTCGCGACACCAGCTGATGCCGCACTCATGATGCATCTTGGGGCAGATGGTGTCTTCGTTGGATCAGGAATCTTTAAATCAGAACACCCAGAACGTGTCGCTCGGGCGATTGTCGAAGCCGTTACGTATAAAGATGATTTTGAGCGGATTGCGTCTTTATCCAAAGGACTCGGAACAGCGATGAAAGGGATCGATGTCACATCGATGCCGTTTGAAGAACGGATGGCGACACGCGGATGGTAATCGGTATTCTGGATGTTCAAGGCGCTGTCCGTGAGCATCAACAGCAGCTTGAAGGTCTCGGTGTCGATGTCGTTCTCGTCAAACAAGCGAGCGATCTCGACGGACTCGATGGACTCGTCTTACCAGGAGGCGAATCGACCGCGATGCGTCGATTGATCGAACGTTATGCCTTGCTGGAACCGCTTCGGGAAAAAGCGACGACGTTACCGATGTTCGGGACATGTGCCGGAATGATTCTGCTCGCAACTGCTGTTGAAGCAGGACAAAGTCATCTCAACGCGATTTCGATGACGGTCCGCCGGAATGCCTTCGGTCGACAAATCGATTCGTTTGAAGGACTGTTACCGGTTGAGGGAATCGAAGAGCCGATCGAGGCAGTGTTCATTCGGGCGCCATTGATTCTGTCTGTCGGGGAGGGAACACGAATGATTGCGAAAGTCGAAGAGCAGATTGTCGCTGTTGAGACATCGCTACATCTTGCATGTTCGTTTCATCCTGAATTGACAGAGGACGATCGCTTGCATCGGTATTTTTTACAAAAAATCAAACAACGGCAATCGGTTCGTTCATAAAGCGTGGAAGCATCTGACAGGTTCTACTGTCAGGTGCTTCTTTTGTGCTACACTATTCGTAAAACGAATGATTGAGTGAAGGAGAGACACGATGAAACGAATCTTACTACTCTGTTTAAGTGTACTGCTAGTCGTAGGATTTCCTACAGCGGGACAAGCAGCACCTTCGATTCAAGCAGAGTCTTACATAATGGCCGATGCGGTCACAGGGAAAATCCTCCTTCAATCGGAGGCGGATGTTTCGTTGCCTCCTGCTTCGATGACGAAGCTGATGACGTTGTACCTCGTCAGACGACAAATCGAATTGAAAAAACTGACGTGGGATCAAAAAATCACGCCGAGTGCAAAAGCTTTAAAGCTTGCGAAGACGTCCGGAATCGCGCGTGTTCCAGTTAAAGCCAAAACATACACGGTTCGCGAGATGTATAATGCGGCGTTCATCAAATCGGCTAATGATGCAGCGGTCATGCTAGCCGAAACTGTCGCCGGTTCAGAAGCGACGTTCGTTGAAAAGATGAATGAGACTGCAAAACAGTTCGGGATGAACGACACGGAGTATGCGAATGCATCTGGTCTAGATGCTGTCGATGCAACCCTTCCAGGAACGAATTTGATGACAGCGACCGATATCGCCTTACTCGTCATTCGCTATATCAAGGATTACCCAGATGTCCTCGATGTGACGAATAAAACACAGATGAAACTTGATGGAGAGGTCTTGAACAACTCGAATAAGATGCTGGCGAAGGAAAAATTCGCATATGCCGGCATGCGGGGGATGAAGACCGGAACGACTGATTTAGCAGGTTACTGCTTCGCCAGTGTAACGACACGGGATAATATGACGCTTGTCACGGTCGTCATGCGAACGGATTCCGATCAAGCCCGTTTCAAGGAAACGAAAAAGCTGCTCGACTATGGTTTTGCGACGTTTGAGCCGTTGACGTATTACGGAAAAGGCGAACGGATCAAAGACGTTCTTCCGATTAAAGGGGCAACCGTCCGAAAGCTAGACGTCGTCACGGACGGTTCGTTATACGTTACGGTCTTAAAACAAGCGGAGACGAGGGAACCACGGTTCGACTTCTCTAAAACAACGGCTCCCGTGACGAAACAAGAAATCGTCGGTACGGTGCAGGTCGCGGACGATGGGATCTATCTACCAGGATTTGAGACACCTCGCGTGAATTTGTATAGCGCGACTGCCGTTCCACTTGCGAGTGTTCCGACGCGTCTCGTCCGCGCTTGGACGGCTTGGTCAAAGCAAATTGAACAAGCGATTCAACAATCGACTCTTGTCAACTTCCAAGGCGATGGTGTAAAGTAAGACTAATCTCATAAAGATGCTATGAACGGACCAAGTAGATGTATCGATACTGTTAAGAGAGCTAGTGGGTGGTGTGAACTAGTCAGATCGATGGATTGAATCGAGCCGGATCGCACACCTTGCGAACAAGGTGCGGGTACGCCCGTTATCGCGTCTTAAGTTGGCTAGATATGTCTAGCAATGAGGGTGGCAACGCGGATCCAGGTGATTCGTCCCTTTTCGGTAGGAATACCGGAAAGAGACGAGTCGCCTTTTTTTATGACATAAAGGAGGAATTACAGATGATTGATATTAAACGATTACGCCAAGATTTTGACGCCATTCAAGAAAAGTTAGCGCACCGAGGAGAGGACTTAACGGACATGAACCGTTTCCTCTCACTTGATGAGAAGCGTCGAGAACTGATTGCGCGGACAGAAGTGTTGAAAGCAGAACGAAATGAAGCGACGAAAAAAATTGCTGAACTCAAGCGCAATAAGGAAAACGCGGATGAAGCAATCGCTGCGATGCGTAGTGTCGGAGACGAGATCAAGACACTTGACGACGAGTTACGTGAAGTCGAAGCGACATTGAACCAGCTTCTCCTCGGTATCCCGAACATTCCACATGACAGCGTACCAGTCGGTTCTTCTGAAGACGATAACGTCGTCGTGCGTGAAGTTGGTGACAAACCAGCGTTTGACTTTGAAGCAGTTCCACACTGGGATTTGATGGAGCAATTAAAAATCGTCGACGTCGAGCGTGCCGGAAAAGTCACAGGTAGCCGTTTCGTTTTTTACCGCGGAGCCGGTGCACGTCTTGAGCGGGCATTGATCAACTTCATGATGGACCTCCATCAAGATCAGCACGGCTACACAGAAATCTTGCCACCACTCATGGTCAACCGTGACTCTATGACAGGAACAGGGCAACTGCCGAAGTTCGAAGAGGATGCGTTTAAAGTCGAAGAGACGAACTACTTCCTCGTACCGACAGCAGAAGTTCCGGTGACGAACATGCACCGTGAAGAAATCCTAACTGCAGATCAGTTACCGATCGGTTATGCGGCGTACAGCCAATGTTTCCGTTCAGAAGCAGGTTCTGCCGGACGCGATACGCGCGGTTTGATCCGTCAGCACCAATTCAATAAAGTTGAACTCGTTCGTTTCGTCAAACCAGAAGAATCTTACGAGCAACTTGAATTGTTAACAGGACAAGCGGAAACGGTCTTGAAAAAGCTAAAGCTTCCGTATCAAGTGTTGAGCATGTGTACAGCTGATCTCGGATTCACGGCTGCGAAGAAATACGACATCGAAGTCTGGATGCCAAGCCAAGGCGTTTATCGTGAAATCTCTTCTTGTTCAAACTTTGAAGATTTCCAAGCACGCCGGGCACAAATCCGTTTCCGCCGCGAAGCGAACGCAAAACCAGAATTCGTTCATACGTTAAACGGTTCTGCCCTTGCAGTCGGTCGGACAGTTGCTGCGATCTTAGAGAACTACCAGCAAGCGGATGGATCAGTTGTTATTCCAGAAGTGCTTCGTCCATACATGGGTGGTCTTGAAGTGATTCAAGCTTAAGTCAGAAGGGGGAGTAATCCCCCTTTCTGTATTTTAAAAAGTTTTTTTAGAAAAGGTCTTTACACGTTAAAAGGCAGATGCTATCATAATTAATGTCAGGAAAACAGACAGGTCATCATTGATCTGGTAAGAAGTACGGAGGCGTACTCAAGTGGTTTAAGAGAACGGTCTTGAAAACCGTCAGGCGGCGAAAGCCGTGCGTGGGTTCGAATCCCACCGCCTCCTCCATTTTTATTTTTTTGACAACAACATGCACGTTTTATAGCTTGGAGGCGTACTCAAGTGGTTTAAGAGAACGGTCTTGAAAACCGTCAGGCGGCGAAAGCCGTGCGTGGGTTCGAATCCCACCGCCTCCTC
>NZ_JACSNE010000043.1:8032-14389 GCF_018619035.1 Exiguobacterium sp. s168
CACTTCTTTTTTTTTACCCAAAAATAAATATAATCATGGAGTCGTACCCAAGTCCGGCTGAAGGGGACGGACTCGAAATCCGTTAGGGGTCGCAAGGCTCGCGTGGGTTCGAATCCCACCGACTCCGCTTTTTATGAAGCATCTCAATTTTGAGGTGCTTTTTTGTTGCATCGATTTCTTCGTGCGTGCTATGGTTGCCTACGTGAAAAACGAAGAAGAGGTGGACGAAATGAACGAACAAACAAAAGAATCGTTGCTTTCGCATTATGCGATGACGATGACATATGTAAAAGACTTAGAACAGATTTCAGAAGAGACGTGGCGGACGTCGTATGCAGAAGGTAAGTGGACAGTTGCTGAGATCATCGGTCACTTATCACCATGGGATCGCTTCATGGTCGCAGAGCGTATTCCGTACTTGCTCGCGGGTGAACCATTCCGAGTCGCACCGGATAGCCAAGCGGTCAATGAGGAAGCGGCGAAGATGAGCCGTGAGCAGCAACGGATCTTGACGATTGATGAGTTTTTAGTCAGTCGTGACTTGTTGAGTCGTGCGGTCGAATTGATTCCGGAAGAACGCCTGCAGGACAAGGTCGTCATTAAAGACAAAGAATTGACGATTGGTCAATTCCTTGGAGCGATGGCTCAACATGATTTACACCATATGGAACAAATCAATCAAGTGATTGGTTAATGCGAGGGAGATGCGAAACGCGTCTCCTTTTTTGCGCAAAAAAAGATCCGCCTAAGAGGCAGATCTAATCAGTTAGCGTGTATTGGCAATACGAGCAACTTCAAGCTGCTTTTCAATCTTCGCGAGAATCCGGTCGATGGATTCTGGCTCGTTCAGTAAATCGTATTCGTCGATCGACAAGCGGAGTACCGGGCAGATTGTGAAGTTATTGATCCAGTTCGTATATCGTTCGTACATCTCTTCCCAATATTCGATTGGTGTCTGTTGCTCCATCTCACGTCCGCGAAGACGAATTCGTTCTAGTACTTGTTCGAATGAGCCTTCAAGATAGATCAAAAGATCCGGATGTGGGAAGAATGGTGTCATGACCATTGCGTCAAACAAACTTGAGTATGTCTCGTAATCCGTTGGAGACATCGTTCCTTTTTCAAAATGCATCTTAGCAAAGATCCCTGTATCTTCATAGATCGAACGATCTTGGATGAAACCACCACCGTATTGGAAAATCCGCTTTTGCTCCTTGAAGCGTTCAGCGAGGAAATAGATTTGGAGGTGGAAGCTCCAACGCTCGAAATCATGATAGAATTTATCCAAGTAAGGGTTTGTATCGACTTTTTCGAGTGACGTCCGGAAACCAAGGGCATCTGCTAATCCGTTTGTGATCGTTGATTTACCGATCCCGACCATACCGCCGATCGTAATGACGGCATCTGCCGGGATGTTGTATTGTTCGCGTAGCTTCAAGTTCATGCGTGGTTCGCTCCTTCATATAATTCGTTCCGGATCGTCGTCAAGACGTACTCGAGATCTTCCGGTCGCTTGACGAAGTCGAGTTCATCCCCGTCGAAACGGATGATTTTGACTTCCGGATGTTTGGCTTGGTATTCCGTGACGAATGTCTCGTAATCCTCGGCCAATTGTTCGAGATAAGCACGTGACATATTTTCTTCGATTTCTCGTCCGCGCAATGCCACACGTTTCATCAAGGTGTCGATGCTTGCGTTCAAATAGATGACAGCATCCGGTTTCGGCATGTCTGTCGTCAGGATCGAATAGATTTGTTCGTACTTCTCAAGATGCTCTACCTTTAGAGAGCGGTGTGCAAAAATCAAGTTCTTAAAGATATGGTAATCAGCAACGACAGAGCGTTGTTTACTGAGGTAATGACGTTCGATATCATCGAGTTGTTTGAAGCGATTGCACAAGAAGAACATTTCCGTCTGGAAGCTCCATTCTTCGATATCTTCATAGAACTTTCCAAGAAAGGGATTTTCTTCGACGATTTCGCGTAACATAGAAAAAGAGAAATGGTGACTGATGGCGTTCGCAAGTGATGTTTTGCCTACACCAATCGGTCCTTCAACCGTTATGAACATATACAATGACCCTCCGTTCAGCAAAGTGCAATTTATATTTTAGCACAAAGAAGTACGACTTGCTGAAGTTTCAAAAGGAGAATTTTTTTAGAGTGAGGAGTATCATCGATGGAACGACAGGAACACTATATGCGTCTTGCAATCGAAGAGGCAAAAAAGGCAGAAGCGATCGGTGAAGTTCCGATTGGATGTGTCATCGTCAAAGATGATGAAGTCATCGCGACGGGTTACAATCACCGGGAAACGGATCAGCAGGCGACGGCACATGCCGAGTTGATCGCGATTGAGGAAGCTTGCCAAAAGCTCGGGAACTGGCGACTTGAAGGGTGTGAGCTCTACGTGACGCTTGAACCTTGTCCAATGTGTGCTGGGGCCATCATGCTGTCACGGATCGAACATGTCATCTTTGGGGCCGTTGATCCAAAGGGTGGATGCTGTGGAACACTGATGAACCTAGTGCAAGACGATCGGTTCAATCATGTCTCAGAGCTGACGAGCGGTATATTAGAAAAAGAGTGTGGTGAGATGCTAACGACGTTCTTTCGGGAACTGCGCGCGAAAAAGAAAGCGCGAAAGCGGGCAATGGGTTGCATCACACCAGATGAAACAGTATAATGAAAAAGCACTGAAACAAGGTGCCACTAAAAATCGATAAACCATTTGCCGTGCTAGGTGGGGATGTAGCGGTTCCCTGTCACTCGCAATCCGCTATAGCGAGACTGAATTCCATGTCGAGGGATATGATTGGTGTGGTCTGCCTCACGTAAGTAGCGTTGACGTTTGAGTCCTACGCAACAGATACCCATGAACCAGGTCAGGTCCGGAAGGAAGCAGCCTTAAGTGGTGCTCTCTGTGTGTTGTAGGGGTGCTTGGACTGAGCAGGCTGCGTGAGTAACGCATGTTGAACATATTTCAGAATATGGTGCGCGGCAGTTTAATTTTTAAAGACAAGTCTACAGCCGGTTTCGGTTGTAGACTTTTTTAGGTAAAATAGAATGAGGAACTTAAAAAGAGGAGGCGCAAACTTGGCCTATCAAGCACTATACCGCGTGTACCGTCCACAACGATTCGACGAAGTCGTTGGACAAGCGCATATCACCCGCACAATCCAAAATGCATTGATGGAGGGACGGATGTCCCACGCCTATCTATTTTCGGGTCCTCGGGGAACGGGAAAGACGAGTCTTGCCAAAATCATCGCCAAAGCAATCAACTGTGAGCATGCTCCGGTCAAAGAACCGTGTAATACGTGCCCAACGTGTCTTGCGATTACAGAAGGATCAAGTCCGGACGTCTTCGAAATCGATGCGGCTTCCAATAACGGCGTAGATGAGATTCGGGAAATTCGGGATAAAGTCAAATATCCCCCTTCAGAAGCAACTTATAAAGTCTACATCATTGATGAAGTGCACATGTTGTCGACAGGTGCCTTTAATGCCTTGCTCAAAACACTAGAAGAACCGCCGGCACACGCCATCTTCATCCTAGCAACGACAGAACCACATAAAATCCCGGCGACGATCATCTCACGTTGTCAACGTTTCGATGTGAAGCGGCATGAAGTTGATCAACTCGTAGAGCGGATGCAATATATCTTAAAAGACCAATCGATCGAGTATTCGGATACGGCATTACGATTGATTGCCCGAGCGGCGGATGGTGGTATGCGTGATGCGCTGAGTCTGCTCGACCAAGCGGTTGCATTTTCGAATGGTGATCTAAACGATGCGGCTGTTCTTGAAGTAACAGGGGCAGTAGAAGATGAAGCGTTATTGAATATTGCTCGTGCCTTACATGAACATCAAGTCGATCAGTTATTGCAGACGCTTGAAACGATGCAACGAGCGGGAAAAGATCTAAAACGTTTCGTTGAGGATCTCGTCTTCTTTTACCGGGACACTTTGTTGTTGAAAGCCTCTCCTACAGCTGTCGACTTGCTAGAGCGTGCTCGCCCAACGGATGAGTTCAAACAATTCGTTGAATCGATTGAAGCGGAGACGTGCTTTACGATCATTGATCAGTTACATGACTGCCAACAACAGATGCGATTGACGAATCATCCGCGGGTCCTCGTTGAGATTGCCTTCATTCAGATTGCGGAACAAGGGAGAACGACGGGACAGATCGTCCAATCGTTGCAACAGGAAGTCCGCGAGATGAAAGAACAGATGCATCAGTGGAAGTCAAATGGTGTTCCGGCTCAAGAAGCGGCTGCACCACAAGCACAACCGAAGCGAAAACAAGGACGACCGACCGTTCGGATCGCGAAAGAGCGCATTCGTCAAATGTTAGGGCGAGCAGAAAAAGCTCAGCTACGTGAGATTCAAGAGAGATGGGATCACATCTTAAAATGGATATTAAAAGAAGATGGACCAATTTACTCGTTACTTCATGAAAGTAAACCGGTTCTTTGTTCGGCGGATACGTTGCTGATTGAATTCGATGATGGTAAAGGATGGCACTTTGAACAGGTCATGACGAATGAACGAACACGTTTTGTGATTGAAGAAGCATTGTATGAAGTATGCGGCGTCAAACGCGAAATTTTAGCGATTCTTTCAAAGGATTGGCATGAACTGAAAGCAGAGTTTGTTGCTAAGCGAAATAGTAGTAGTATAGAAGAGAAGGAAACAAAACAAGAATCGGAGAGCGATCAGTTATTGTCCGAGACGCTTGGTCGTTTTGGTGATATCGTAGAGTTCGAAGATTAAATTCGAGGAGGAATACAGATGCGCGGAATGGGAAACATGAACAATATGATGAAACAGATGCAAAAGATGCAAAAGGATATGGCGAAAGCACAAGAAGAGCTAAAAGACTTAACAGTGACAGGTACAGCAGGCGGAGAGATGGTCTCAGTCGTTGCAGATGGTCATAAAAATATTGTAGATGTCATCATTAAAGAAGAAGTCGTCGATCCAGATGATGTTGAAATGATTCAAGATCTCGTCTTAGCTGCAACAAACGATGCTTTGAAGAAGGTCGATGAACTCGTCTCAAGTAAAATGGGGAAATTCACACAAGGTATGAATCTGCCGGGAATGTTTTAATTCGTAGGAGGAAACCACTTGCAATATCCTGAAGCGATTAGTCGTTTGATCGAAAGTTTTACGAAACTGCCGGGGATTGGTCCGAAGACAGCAGTTCGTCTAGCGTTTCATGTCCTTGATATGGAAGAGGACGATGTCTTAATGTTCGGAAAGGCATTGGTCAGTGCGAAGCGCGACATTGCCTACTGTAGTGTCTGCGGGAATATCACGGATCAAGATCCTTGTTATGTATGTACAGATAAACACCGAAACCGTACGATTGTCTGTGTCGTCCAAGATTCAAGGGATGTCATTGCAATGGAAAAAATGCGAGATTACCAAGGGTTGTATCATGTCTTGCATGGAGCGATCAGTCCAATGGAAGGAATCGGTCCGGAGGATATCAATGTATCTAGCCTACTAACACGTCTTCAAGCGGACGAAGCGATTACGGAAGTCATCTTAGCGACCAATCCGAACATCGAAGGAGAAGCGACAGCGATGTATCTATCGCGTCTGTTAAAACCAACGGGTATTCGGATCACTCGGATTGCCCATGGTCTTCCGGTTGGTGGAGATCTTGAATACGCAGATGAAGTGACGTTATCTCGTGCAATGGAGGGACGTCGCGAACTATGAGTTGGTTTCGAAAGAAGATTCGCAGTGAGTACGACCAGCGTTTGTTAGAAGAATTAGCAAAAGCAAAAGAAGATTATTTGATGAAGCGTCATCTCTTAGAAATCAGCTATGATGACTATGGTGATTTAGAAGCACAAATGAAGTTAGCGGAATCACTGTATTTCTTCTATATAAGCGAAGCAAAAAGAAGACGCGTCTCATTGATGATGAAGTAAACCGCAGCCATTCTTGTCTGCGGTTTTTACATGCTCTAAAAAAACTATAAGTTATTTTAATAAAGTAGTTGCACATGTCTAATTATCGTGATATATTAATTCATGTCCTTAAGAGGACGAGCGCTTACGGCAAACAAGTAAAAAACAATTTCAAAAAAGTTGTTGACTTCTTGTTTCAGACTTGGTATTCTAATTGAGTCGCCAAAACAGGCGCGGACGAACTTTGAAAACTGAACGATGAGGCAAAAAACGTATTCTATGGAATACAAACATGAATGAAGCGCAAGCTTCGTCAATCGTGACTTCGGTCACAAAAACGAGCAAGTCAAACACTTTATGGAGAGTTTGATCCTGGCTCAGGACGAACGCTGGCGGCGTGCCTAATACATGCAAGTCGAGCGCAG
>NZ_JACSNE010000044.1:0-12629 GCF_018619035.1 Exiguobacterium sp. s168
TCAAAAGTGCCCTGCCAACTCCAAATCACTCACTAAGTACCCCCGACACCCATCTGGCGGCCCTCTCCCTCCTTGCCTCGTCATTCTCCTACCTCACGTCCTGATACGATATTCGCAATCGGAATACGCAACATCTTTGCACGGTCCCCTGTATGCGGGAGATAAGTGCTTACAGACGTCTTTCCTTGACTGTCCGTTTCAAGATACCCTACGTCCTTCCATTCGTTGACGCAGCGTTTCAGGTCAAACCCCCGCTTCTGCAGAATGTCGTTAACCTCACTTCTCGTCATGGCCATAAAACCTTTCGAAACGTTCCATAATCCGATAATGCCGTGCTTCCCATCTGCATCGTTTCGCGTTTCTCCCACTACCCAGAGTTTAGTTTTATTCACGGCCACCCAGTCACGTAGGGCATCCATTGCCTTCTCGTAATATGGGGTGCTCTCCGTCTTCGTCACCTGGTCTGTTGCTACGTCGGCTACAAGCGCATCAATCTCGCTCGGCGTGATCGCTAGATCCAGGGCTTCTGATGCAATCCGGGCCGCTACCTGGACGGCCACGAAATACGGAATCTTCCTCGTGAGCTTCGTATCCATACCAGGGGCGCCGTCTTCGAGTTGCTTCATCGTGTCCGCAATCCCTTCACGGAAAGCTTTCCGCCACTCGTCCCACCGCTCCCGGTTGGCCAGTAGATGCTCGACGAAAGTCCGTCCCGCATGGCCGTAGTTCTCGAAGATAATGGTCATCACTTGCTCCTTAAATACAGGGCTATGCTTCTGAAACGCCGATCCGCTGAACTCGATTGCTCGAGCGAATACGCCGCCGTTCTCGCTCATAGAGGATAAAGGTGCCTCGCTCGTCAGGAATAGGACGGTCTTGATCGTCCTCGAAGCCTGGGAGCCGTTCGAGTTATGGCCACGGCCTTTCGCTTTCCCCAGCTCGACGTTGTGGATCGCGTTGACAATGACTTCTGGCCGTGTTTCGTGCACATCTTGCAGGAAAACGGGGATATGACGCATCATCGACAGCGTTTTTTCGAGTTTGTCGCTCGTGATATTCATCCCTTGCACGATCAAGCTCTCCCCGTTCGCGTTGTAATTGATATTGCCCCACACGCTACCCGCGATACTGTCGGACAGGGTTTTCCCCTGACTACTTTCGCCGTGGTTCGAGAACGTATAGCCGTTCGTTTCCAGGATGGGGAGTAGCGGCGGTAGAAACGCTTGAAATAGCTTGAACAGTGCCCAGTTCCGACCCGATAGAAGAGGAATCAAAGCTTTCCAATCGTCCAGTGTGCCACGGGTCCGGAACGCTTCAGCAAGCTGTTTCTCGCCGTCTCCAGGTGCCTGGTACGTGATATCTTGCCGGCCGATTACGTCGCTACCGATCACGAAGCTTTCGAAGTCCTCGGTCCAGCCGAACCGCTCCAGGAACTTTTGTGTAGGCAAAGCTTCCGCGTTTGCGGCGTCATAATCATGTAGATAATCGATGACATCCCTTGCCGTGCTCTCTTTTACGTCGAATCCGTACCTAGAAAGCTCTTCGATTGCCCCTTTTTTCGTTGCCATCTTCGCACGTGGGACTGTGACAGTGATATAACGCCCCCGGACCGTCTGAAAGCCGATTTCCCAGTATTCCTGGCCGTCCTGCTCGTTCGTGAGGACTTTCTTGATCTCTGGAGCCGTACGAGAGATGGGTTTTAAAGTCGTACCCCACCTATTGGACGACTCTCGCTTATATAAAACGTTGTCTCGGGTCTCCCACTGATCGAGAGGCGAACCGGGCGAATATTCCTTCTTCTCATGCCGCTGGTACTTCGCTTTTTGCTTCCGGATCGCGGTCTGAAGTGTCCGACTCGAGACGCCTGACTTCACTAGCAGCTGTTTCATGCGTTCGTAATCTGCTAGATAGGTGTTCTCTAGGAAAACCAGCTGATCGATCACAGCAGGCTCCAGGGCCGCTCCTGCGTCCTCTTTCGTCTTCTCTGCCGCTTCCTCGATGATTTGCACCGCCTGGGTACGGTCCTCTTCTTTCGAGGCTTCCCACCCAATGTTGATAGGGCTATTTATTTGATTCAAAAGAGGACAACCCTCACAAAGTTCCATCCCATGCTTTTCTTGTAATTTCCGACAAGTTGCAGGACCTGCGTCACGTAAGGCGTGCTGGATTTTAGCCTCTGTCTCCTCGTAAGAGTAGCGAGGGTCTTTTTTGCTCCACTCATGAGCTTCAGCAGGGCCTTCTTCAGTTCTAGATACCAAACCGGTCATGTCATACCATTCAGCCTCTGAAAGACGATGTGCATTTTTCTTGAAATGCCTCAAAACGGCACAACCTTTTAACATTGGCACTAAAAGCGCTTTACGATCCTTCGTTACGGCAATCGACACTGGCTGTTGTTCGGGTGCTACCTGACTTTCTAGCTTGCAAATCGCCGTTTCAAGCTCTTGAATTGAATACCGCTGATCTGAAGCCTCTAAAATTGTGACGGGCTTGATGGTCTCTTTGTTCTTGTGATTCATTGACCCTGGTATTCGTAGGACACGAGCTAAATCCGACGTATTATCTAGCTTCCAGCCGTTCGTTTCTTTGGCAAACCGGATAAATGCCTTCTGGAAGCGTTCAGAGAGCTTCTTGATCGTCTCTCGCTCGACTTTATCCTTTGTCGAAGCCAATTCCGGGAATAGCCAGTATGCATGGAGTCCGCCGCCACTATGTACCAGGATGGACGGAGTAGGAAATGCCGTAAGTAGCTTCAGCTCCGCTTCCTCGAACGTCGGAAGATTGGCCGCACTATGCTGACCCTCTGCGCAGTCGATATCCAGCCATAAACCAGGGATGGCTACTACGTCGTCTATTTTTCCTCGTTGCCCTCGTTTCGGACTTGTTCCCAGAAGCCCTAAAGCGAAGTACAGATCCATGTCGCTTTTACTTTCACTGAACGAAGTAATCTTTTCCCACTCTCCAGCTGGGAAGGCCGTTGTATTAAATCCATTTGACCCCTTATAGGAGATAGCGACGTATCCACCATCTACGCCAGCGAATACACTCTGTAGAAAACCCGCTGCCGTCTCCGGATCGAAATACGGTGCTAGAGATATCGAATCACTTGCTTGTCCCATTCTCGCGTTCCTCCTTCAATCGTTGCTTCTTCCGTTCGTAATACGCTTTCTGATTCGCCTTAATCCGCTCTTTGTTATCGCTGTAGTACTGCTTCCAGTACTGTCGTAGTGCTTCTTTCATTGCATCCCGTTCTTCCACGTTTTCACCTCCAGGAGAGAAATAAAAAAAGGAGCGTCCTCCCTATAGCACTTAGAAAAACTAAATGCGCATAGAGAGGACGCTCCTTGCCCGTTGTAAGCCATAAAGTACGACTAACGACCATTGGTTTATCACAACCTAGATAACACTAGAGCTGTAACCGTCCGCTGATTCTTCTTTCGCGACATACCAGCAACAGCCGCTTAAATTTCTACTCTGTAAGAAAAAACTATCACGGGTAGAAAGATACCGTCAATAGTTGAGAAAACAATATTTTAAATGGCATAGGGGCGCCATTCTAGATCCTCCTATACGTCGGTAGAACACTAGAACGACCCCCCTGAAACGGCAGTCCACTTATATACGGTTTAAGCAGACACACCGTTATAGCACAAATTCTGGGAATGAGATATAAGCAAACACACCACTAGCTACCTGTAAAAAGGACCAGCAGTCCATTTATATACGGTTTAAGCAGACACACCATTAGACACTTTTTAAAATCTGCTTCAACTGGGCTACGCGACCTACTGATACGCCTAGCTTTTCCGCTAAATCCTTACGCTTCATTCGCGGGTTTTCTTCCAAGAGAGCTGCTAGCCTTTTCAGATGCTCTTCCGTCTTCGCCTTTTGCTCTTTTTCGTACTCTGCACGCTGTTTCACGCCGTTATTACGACGTTTCCTGCTTTTAGCTTGTGTATCCCTTGCTTGCTTTTCGGCCTTGTCTATTACGGTTGAAAACTGCTTCATTTCGTCTGGTGTGATATCGAGGGCTTCGATGATCGTAGCGTTTTTCATTGGCCGGATAATGCCGTCAGCGGTCTGATACCACATTTTAAAATCGCGTTTCTTGAACTCTTCGAAGAACTTCAGCGCATCATCGTAGGCGCTCCCTGCCGTCCGTCGAACCTCTTTTAGCTTCTCTGGATCGTTCAGGCGGTCGTTCAGCTGGACCGCAAACTCTATCGTTGCCTCTTTATTCTTCAGGATTAGCGCTACCGTGTATGCATATATGTACGTTAGGACGTTCCGCTTCTCTACGTCGCCATTCCGGATGCTTACCAGGAGTTCTAAATCGTTTTTGCGTGCAGTATTCAAGCTGTAAAGGTCTTTCAACCCTTTTCTAGGAGGTAAGGTGGATAAAGACCCTTTCCGACCCCTGGAAGCCTTCCTACGCTGTTCTAGAGGTGTACAGAAGCTGTATAACTCTAGCAAACTATATTCTAACGTCCTCCAGAGTTCCACTTTCACCTGCTTATCACTCCGGCTATTCACGCTATGCGGAAGCCTGAAGACGCGGGTTACGTCGGTAGCCGACGTATCAGCTCCTAAGTGCCGTAGCTCCGAAATGAACTGGGTTGTTATGTATTGTGAGAGGAAAGCCATCTTCGGGCTAGCTCCACCGCTTATCGAATAGATCAGCTGGACGCCTCTTCCGGATAGGATTACAAGGTTCGGGTTCGGTACCCGTCCATTCACTACGAGCTGACGAATCTCTCCCAGGGCTGTTTCGACGGATACCCCAAGCTTATAGCAATCGATATCGACACCTATATTCCGGATCTGCTTCAATGCCGACGTAGTTCTAGAACCGTACTCGAACGCGTTCAGGCTTAAATACACGTCCTTCTCGTGCCGATCAGCGGCCGCCAGGAGCTGTTTCAAGTCGTTCAATCCATAGAATTGGTGCTTTTTGTACTCCAGCTGAAACGTACAAATGAAGCCCGTGATCTTCGAATCCGACATATAGCACTGGTGCCAATCCTCGATGAAAGTTTCTTTCGTATCTAAAGCGCGACCTAGACTTTCCATTTATTTCGCCCCTCTCCGTAGTGGAAAAAGGACATATACCTATGCTATGATATAAGCAACAATTTAAAAGCAAGGGTTCTTGTGCCGTAAAAAGTACAGGTACCCCTACTATTTGAAGGTATAGCCTTCTTCGTAAAGAACTCCCGCCGGTCGCCAAACTAGAGGGAGTTTTTTCTTTGCTTTTTATTCTATCAGACTTCGAATTAAAGTGATAGAATCCATTGATTTCGTAGGATATACGTGAAAAAATTAAAGACGCCTCTGACCAGGCGCCTTATGTACATACTAAATCCAATTTATTCGGCCAATGCTTTAGCGGCTCTACGTCGAAGCCAACCCAGAAGTTCGTGAAAGTTAGGCGGGTGGGTTTCTAACGAAATCGGTCCGGACTCGTCTTTCATTACCTTCTGTTGAAGCGCTTCAGGCGTTAAACGGTCCAGCGGGCTTAAATCCACTCCCGTACCTTCTAACGCTTTCTTGATATCCCTAACGAACGGCCCTAAATCTGTTGTTAGCTTATTTCCTACTGGTGCCTCTTTTACGCTGATCGACATGACGAATCATCCTCCTACCCCTGATGGGAAAACAAAGCAATATAGTAATTTAGCGGTACTTTTTTCGATTTAAGTGTATTATATATCGTATATGCGATATAAACAAGCCTATTTAGTTACTTTTATTCCAAAAGATTGTAAGGAGGAGTTTTATATGGTGAGAATCAGACTAAGCAGCATCCTGGAAGCTCGTGGGCTTTCGCAAAGGCAACTAGCATTAAAGGCAGGCATCCGGCCAAATGCATTAAGTGCGATCTGTAATGAAAAAGTACAGCGGATCGATCTCGATATTCTCGACCGGATTTGTACGGCGCTGGAGCTACAGCCAGGGGATTTATTCGAATGGTTACCAGGAGACGAAGAAAAAGAGTACAGCTAATCGTGGCCGTACTCTTTTTTACGTTACTATACTCGCTTTTTCGTGCCGATGTCGCTTGGTACTTCATCTCCGGGTATAACTGCTTCGAGATCCCCGAAATGGAAAAACTCCTCCTGATTTTCATCATCTTCTAAAACTGCCCAAAACCCTTGTTGCTCTTCGTCTAGCGACGTGATTTTTCCGTGATAGTAAATGCTGTCAGATGCGTTTTCCTCGAGCCAATGCCTGACAACAATTGTGACGCGCGAACCTTCACTGTAAGAAAACTGACGTGGCCCACTGTATTCTGTACCCGGCTTATAGTTAATAATCATTTGAAATCGTCCTCCTTTAGTAAAATCACAGGATCTAAATTTTCAGCAAGTGCCATCACTTCCAGGAACTCGTTAAACTCCTCTACTACGTCGGCTGGCGCCCCTGGCTTCAGATGCCAGTTCCCAGGCTCGTCGACGAAGAAGGGACTATTTACGAAGTCTGGCTGTCGAAAGCTAGTCATTTAACAGGTTCCTTCTTCGCCCGAATCAGCGTGCTCTTCGAAATCCCTGTAATTTCCTCGACTTGCTTGTACGAATGGTTCTGTAGGAGCTGGAGCGCGTGATCTATCTTCTTTTTGTTGTATTTCTTCGGCCGTCCCTCTTTGAAGTCCTCCCGTTGCTTCGCAATTGCCTTGCCTTCTTGGGTCCGTTCGACGATCATGTCCCGCTCGAACTCTGCAAAAGCGAGCATGACGCTTAAAATTAGCCTTCCGGTCGGCGTATCTTCGATCAACCCCATATTCAGTACGTGGACCCGTACCCCTTTCTCGAATAGCTCCTTGATTATATTGATTCCGTCCGTCGTAGATCGAGCGAATCGGTCCAATTTCGTGATAACAAGGGTATCCCCATTCTCCAGGACTTCCAGGAGTGCTTTAAATTCTGGCCGTGCCTTTTTCGTTCCAGTGAATTTCTCCTTATAAATCACATCACAGTTTTCCCGTTTTAGCGCCTGAAGCTGTGCCTCTAAATCTTGATGCATTGTAGATACCCGAGCATAGCCATATTTCATGTGAAAAGCCTCCCTAATTATGACACTAAGATATGACACCTTTTCATACTTTGAAGATACAGGGAACGAATAACGGTGTCAATACTTTTAAGTTATGACACCACCAGGGGTTATTAGTTTTTTTGCGAACGTAAATGAAAGCACTTACAAAAATTATGATTCGTAGCCTCATTTTGTGTCCTTAAAAATCTGTATGATACCGCACATGCAAACTGTTATAGTGCGACGCTTCTTACACGCCAGGCGTAACACGTGAACTGTTACGTTTTGCTTAGTTTGTTATTACATGAGATGTTTGGAAATTTATCGTTATTATACAAACTATACCTTTTTGCACATATGTTGCACTTTCGATACATTTTGTGTACTTTGATGTACTTCTCTGTACTTTTAACACAATCTCTGTCAGAGAACAAAAAAAAAGACACGGCTATTTCGCCGTGTCTACGTGCTGTGATATACCCGCCATACCATGCGAATTCACCGTTAAGCGCGTAGCGCGTAAGGTGTCACATGATACTTACGACAGGTCTCGTGTAATGTGTAACATCATTGTACCTAATCTGTGTTACTCTTTCAAGCCTAAAGTTTTTTCGATCGCTTCATGGATATATACCCACATTTTCGGATCAATAGTCGTCACCTTCAAAAGTAATCGAGATTTGCTGATTTCTTTGATATTCTGACACATGACAATCGATGGTTCAGGCAAAATTAGAGACTCACTCTCTTTCGCAGACTCTGGCAATATCAACACTTCCGTCTTACGTAAACGGGTTTTTATCGACTCTGCCACAGCATCATCAAAAACAAAATCAGGAGCCCTAGTTATTTTTTTATCCAGACGATGTATCGCACGTGTCAAAGGGACGACGATTGTATTTGGAGAAACCTTATTACTATCGTCATTTTGAATGATAAGAACAGGTCGTGTTTCACTTTGTTCACTTCCCAAATTGGTTCCTAGTTCACAGTTCCATATCTCGCCTCGCGATACCAGTAGGGGTTGGATTCTACGTTGACGCTTTTCCTTAGCGATTTTTGCTGCAGCTTTCTGTTGTTCGTTCACGATAGTCAGTTCTAGCTTTCGAGTAGTCCATTCTAAAACTTTCAGCATAGCTACTGCATAATTTCTATTCGATTTAGCAACGGTATCAATGTGTTGAACCGCATCTTCTATTTGTTCTTTGAGTGATTTTTTATGCTTCACTTTTCACATTACCTCCTTCAGTTAGAGTATTTCTCCATTAGATCCTTTAAAGCCAATTGAATAATCGTCCCTTTATCTAGACTTCGTTCGTCACAAAAGTTATCAAACGTTTCTAGTGTTTTTCTGTCCGTTGAAATCGTTCGGCGCGTCCTAGATCCACCCTCTAACTTTAATTCGTATTCGCGTTGCGCTAGTTCTGCTCTACCTAGTCCTGTCTCGTTGCGTTGGACATTTTCCAAGATTTGAAGTAGCTGCGGAGTTGCATCTAACAACTTCAATAATTGGCTTACTTTTTTTTCATTGGTGAATATATTCATCATACGTTCACCAGCAGGGTGATTAACTGGTGAATCAGTTAACCATTCTTGGTGAACAGATGGTGAATCGAGTAACACATATTGTTCTTTTTTATCTTTCCCTACGTTATGACGCACAGGTGGTGTATCAAGTAACTCCTTATTTAAAGGCTCTTCTCCACTACCGGAGAAACTATATCCTTTGCTTTTTCCTTTGTATGTATAACCGTGACTTTTCAGAGCACGACTAATTATCGAAGGATCTTTACCATGCATCGCTGCAATCTCTTTTACTTTTTTACCTTGACTAATGAGTTGAAAAAACTCACCTATCGTCATGCAAATCACTCCCTTGTATTGAGTGTAAAGGTTGAATCGTTCTTTTGAAAACAAATTTGGATAACTATTTTTAATCTGACTAAAAATAGAGGGTACCTCACCTAATTTTAAGTAAAGGTACCCTCTATTCTCTTAAAGTGAATTTAGTTTTTAAAGTCTGCCCATTCGATCATCCAAGCTCTCTTATTGAAGGTTCAGAATCAGGCATATCAAAAATCGTTACGATATGCTCTTTAAAGATGTTCATTTTTATCTTGTTTCCACCCACTTCTACGCTAACAGAAATGTACTTAGAATCATCCTGTTGGATTTCTCCTGAAATTGTTTCTATTGATTGTTTGGTATCTAGACGGTACTTTTCACCGTCTGAAGTTTGAATATAAACTGCCATTTTTTCACCTCCTGTCATCTTTTAACATACTACATTACTTATTAAAAATTTTACTTACGAGACTCATACTACGATTCAAAAAGTTACAAGTATTAAAGAATACTAAAGATAAAAACAGTCAAAAATTTAAAGGTCAAACCACCCTATGAGGTCACTTAAAGTGAAAAAGAGCATAAGGGGAAACTGCTATCACGGAGCGTGCTAGCCTAGGCGGAGCCTAGTGTTTCCCTGATATCATCAAAATCGGCAAAAGGTCACACCGCGTGCCACTAAAATCGTCATTTTGGCACGGTGTGTGCCACTAAAAAAAGCACCATTTCCATGGCGCTCTGCTCTTCATTTTAGGTTCTTGGTTTAGGAATCTGAATTTCGCTCTGTCTTGTCATAACCGTTCCATCCTCTGTAACCCACGTTTTAGGGCCTAGTGTAGATTCAGGGGCCGGTATAGTTCTAACTGAAGATACTGATCTCGGATTCGAAATTAGACTGCCCCCCTCGACAATTTCTAATGCTCTTCGTTTCGTTTCTACCATAGCGTTAGAGGCGTCGTACACGTCCCACCAAAGCCCCCACGGTCGGAGTACAGAGGGATCGAACGTGACAGGAAGACTACCGTGTACTTCACGTCCAAAGATTGCCTCTGCCTCCGCCAAACATCCTCTTACTTCTTTACGTAGTTTATAGAATTTAATTAAAGCATCCTCTGCTGCTTTTAGATACGCATCATGGGCCTCTTGCATCGCCTCTAACTCATTTTTCATATCGTATGGAAGCATGTGGTTGGGGTAAGCTAGAATCTGCGACTGGGCGGTATGGAATGAGATACCTTCTATACTCATTTCCGGATTAGTCTCCCCGATAGACTCAATCAGACGTGTATATTTGGCTTTCTCTACCGTCACGCGAGACTGTGCTCGAGCTAATTCGTCAATCACGTCTTCACCTTCGATTTGACGATCCATGAGAGCCTGTTCTTCTGCTTTTGCTTCTGATACAGCTTGTAGGGCATCTGAACGTTTTCGATTGTTTTCTTCACACATAGCGTTGTAGTTACGTACTTTTTTCTGGGCAGCTTCTAATAATTCAAATTTCATAGTATAGCCTCCTAATTGCTTATTGTTGTTTAGCGATTAGCGTTACTAACTCCTTAACGCCTATACGATCCCCATTTACCGTACGGTATATGAAATCTACAGCTTCATCGCAGTATTTCTTGTAACGGTGATCGGTCATAGGACGTCCGGAAGCTTCCAGGGTTCCAATTGTCTTGTTTTTCGGGATTACGTGGACCCATCGAGCGTAAGCGCAGTACTTCGTTAATGGATCAGGGATTGAATCGAGCGCTTGATCTAGCATGATTTTATTGATTTTCGAGCCACCCCATCCATCCGACGTAGTAGGGGCAACTCCTTTCGTTTCAGATAGCTCGCGTCCTCGTATACCAAACTCGTGATAGTCTCGAAGCCACCGACGTATGATTGTCTTGCTTACATATCCCTCTATACGAACCACAGTAGCCCTCCTATCGGTTTAAATGTGCCTGGATCAACGAATTACGTGCGTTCAGCCATGTCAGAAGCCTGTAAGCCATTCCGTCTAAGTTTTCTAGTTTTTCATTGACGAAAAACATATCTTCTTCAGCTTCTAGTTTTCTATGAAGGAGACGAACTGTCGTGTCTCGTGACCGATCTGCCCAGCTGACAGCTCTTCGTAACTCCGGGGACGTATCGGCCATCGATAGTAATGCACATAGCTGTTCTGCAGCTAAATCGTCCCATTCGCACTCGCCAATAGGCGCTGTTGCATAGCGTAAACAGTCATCGATTAACTCTTTAGCGATATCCACTGTAAACCCTTTGCCCTGCCATAGTTGCTTTAGCTCCTCGCACAGCGATTCCAGGAGCCCCTTGTACCTCAGAATATCCTGCTCGCTACCTTGCGAACACTGAGTTACGTCGGCTATTTGTCTATCGAACTCGTTCACCATCATAGATACACCTCACTCCTTTATTTCGTTTATATAAATGACGTCCTGAGCGGGGCCGCTCCAAGAATCCTTACTTTGATCCATTGAAGCTTTACGTAACTCTCTATTGATCTCATCGAGGATGTCATCATCAGTGCGTACATTTAGAGCATTATCCGTAGCAACAAGACGCCTGATTTGCTCCAGTGCTCTATGGACATGCGGGTCTTCGACAGACCCGATTTTGTACTCTATTACCGCGCCCTTCCGGAGCATAGTTCGGAATAAGCCCTTCTCTCCTCTAGCTTGCCGCTGTATACCGACGTACTTCATATAGCTGACTAGCTTTGTTCTCCAAAGCGCAATTTCTTCTTTTAAGCCGTTTTCTTTTTGTTTCAGAAGATCTTCGTATGTCTCCCGGTCATCAGGAGTCAAATAGCCGGCATATAACCCATGCTTACGAGCGTTTTGTGCTGACTTTTGGCGCCCTTCTTCCGTTTTGGGTCCTGTATTGTTGCCACCGCAATATTTACAACGCCCATATCCGGAGTGGTTAGTACCAGCTCCAGCAATCGATTTACACAATCCGTCTTTCTTTTTCTTCCTGGCCCCGCAGCGGAGCACCACCTTCCCTTGACGGACGTCTAGAAAATTCTTCGCGTCCGCCTTAGGATGGATTTCCCGCTTTCCGTCCAGGTCGTAAGGGTCAAATTCCTTGTCCATACTATCTCCCCTTTACCAGGTGGGCTTTGCTTAGTTCTCTTGATCTTCGAGTTCTACAAAGATCGCCTTACCTTCGCTCACGAGTGCTTGCGCACTGATTGTGCCGAGCATTAAGATCTGTCCTGCTTCGACAACCTCACCGTTATACGTCACAGCTTCAGTCAGTTTTACTGATTTCATGGTGTTACCTCCTTTCTATGAGTTTCGTTCCGTTACTTCTGGGGTCGATTAGAGAGAAAAGGGTACTTTTATACCTACAAAAGATACTTTCAACGTTTGTACCGCTTTGATTTAGCACCTGGGGGCACCTTTTGAACGTTGGCGTATAAGGGTTTTCGCTTGTTTGTACCCCTGGTCCGACATCCCCCGAATAAAATTGCTTATATATACAGGGATTTCAAATTAACGCTGATGGATACCAGGGGGTAAAGGATATAAATAACTGCTACACGTACACTGCTTGTTTTTATTTAGCGGTACATAGCTTATAAAAATAAGTTATATATATCTAAAAGTATTGATGTAGAGCCCCTCTGGTAGGTCCCCCCGTCGTACCCCCGACCCTTCAAAAGTGCCCTGCCAACTCCAAATCACTCACTAAGTACCCCCGACACCCATCTGGCGGCCCTCTCCCTCCTTGCCTCGTCATTCTCC
>NZ_JACSNE010000045.1:0-9913 GCF_018619035.1 Exiguobacterium sp. s168
TTAAGAAAATGGCTCATCCAAAGCGTTGCCCGAAGGGCAACTTGACGCGAGACAATGAAAAAAGAAGGAATTGCACATCCTGAGTGATGGCAATTCCTTCTTCTCGTTAAATTCAGCTAGTTATGTCCCAGCCTCGTTATCGTTATCCAACATCGCATAATAATCACTCTTATTTTCAACTACACAGTTATCAGAGAAGAATGAAAAAACGCTGTTGACACCTTCTCTAAAATATAGGCTATTCTCCCAAAATTGGTTTAATCCTCATTAGTCTCCGTGCGTTCAAAAACAATCTGTTGTGATTGTTCGTCCCATTTAGCTAATATTTTATCCCCTTTCTCAATAGCCCCTCCTAAAATTTCACGAGCTAATTTCGTTTCTAGCTCACTACGGATTACACGTTTGAGTTCTCGGGCACCAAATTCAGGTTTGTACCCTTCTTCTGTAAAGTGCCGAGCTAAAGTTTGATCGAAAGAAATAGTAATACCCTGTTTCGACACATTCTTCGCGACACGTTGTAGTTGAAGTGATACAATTTCGTTTATTTGATCCTTATTTAAAGCACTAAATACAATAATTTCATCAATCCTGTTTAAAAACTCAGGACGGAAATGACTTGCCAAGACAGTCATAACTTCTTTTTTTACGCCTTCATAATCTTCTTTAGAAGAACTATCGCTGTTTAATCTAGTACGAATAATATCTGACCCTAAATTTGACGTAGCTATAATTATCGTGTTGGTGAAATCTACAACTCTTCCTTTTCCATCAGTAAGTCGTCCATCATCGAAAACTTGAAGTAAGATATTGTACACGTCAGGATGAGCCTTTTCAATTTCGTCTAACAATATCACGCTGTAAGGTGAACGTCGTACTTTTTCGGTGAGCTGACCGCCTTCATCATAACCCACATACCCAGGAGGAGCACCTACAAGACGTGCTACTGCATGCCGCTCTCCATATTCTGACATATCAATTCGTAATAATGCATTTTCATCTCCATAAATAACTTCTGATAAAGCCTTTGCAAGCTCGGTCTTACCTACCCCGGTAGGTCCTAAGAAAAGAAAAGTAGCGACAGGCTTATTTTCTTCGCGTAATCCTGAACGAGACAAACGAACTGCATCTGAAACAGCGTTTACTGCCTCTTCTTGACCTACTAAGCGCTGATGTAGTTGTTCTTCCATGCGTAAAAGTTTGTCTTTTTCTTCTGTTGTTAGTTCGTTCACTGGAATGCCAGTCAAATGCGAAACCACATGAGCAATATGTTCAGGTTTTACCTCTGTACTCCCTGAGCCTTTTTCGGATTCCCAATCTTCTGTTAATTTCTTTAACTCACTTTCTTTTTCTTCAATAACTTTTGTAAGTTCGCTTGCTTTATCATACTGCTTTCTATTTGCAACGTAATCTCGCTCTCTTAGAAGGTGCTGCAATTCAGCTTCGATTTCTTGAATTCCGGCAGGACGTGAAGTGGCAATTAGTTTAACTCTAGCTGCCGCTTGATCAAGAAGGTCAATGGCTTTATCAGGTAAAAAACGAGAAGGAATATATCGATCTGATAACTCTACTGCAGAAATAATAGCTTCTTCGGTTATAGTCACCTTATGATACGCTTCAAAAGTATCGCGCAAACCTCTTAAAATCATAATCGTTTGCTCTGGAGTCGTCTCGTGAATAGTAACCGGTTGAAATCTTCTTTCTAAAGCCGCGTCTTTTTCAATGTACTTTTGGTATTCATTCAGAGTAGTCGCGCCAATGAGATTCAACTCTCCTCTAGCAAGCATTGGTTTGAAAACGTTAGCTATATCTAGACCGCCTTCTTCACCACCTTGTCCAGCGCCTACAATCGTATGGACCTCATCAATGAATATAATTAAATCATCTTTATTTTCCGATATTTCCTTCAACACTTTTTGAACACGTTCTTCAAACTCTCCTCTGTATTTTGATCCAGCAACCATTGCATTAATATCTAACTCCATTAATCGCTTATCCTTTAAACCTTCAGGTACTTCACCGTCAACAATTCGTTGTGCTAACCCTTCTACAATAGCAGTTTTCCCAACCCCTGGATCACCAATCAGTACTGGATTATTTTTTCTACGTCGAGCTAATATCTCTATTGTGGTTTCCACTTCTTCGGCACGACCTATGACCGGATCTAGCTTTCCTTCTTTAGCCATCTTAGTAAGATCGCGCGAAAATTTCTCCAGTTCAGGGGTGTTACTCACATTGGATAGACCTCCTTTGTTTTCACCGTTCCCGACAACCCTACTCACTTGCTGTCTTATAGATTGAGGCGTCAAACCATATTTGCGAAGGATGTTTGCAGCCAGCCCCTCTCCCTCTTCAGATAAACCAATCAAAAAATGTTCGGGACCAACATAAGTGTGTCCTAGATCATTTGAAGCAATAAAAGAACGACTTAAGGCGTCTTTTACTCGCGGTGAAACGCTAATCTCACCTTCATGTAGTTTCTCTCCATGTTTCGCCTCAGCTTGAATTTGTCTTTTCAAATCTTCCACTTTAATTTTGAATTGATTAAATATACTTTGAACAACCTCACTATCTGTCAACGCCAACAATAAGTGCTCTGTATCTATTTCGGGTCTGTTAAATTCAGATGCATATTGTCCCGCTTTTTGAAGCATCTCTTCCGCGTTTTCACTCAATCGGCTAGTTAAAGCACTACCACGCTTTTGCGGTGCCACTTCGCTCGAGGTTTCATCATAAAAATTTTCTTTACTAACTTCTTCATCTACATTAAAAAAAGGTAGTTTGCTCGAAAAAAAGTTATCGAGCATAGTGCCACGTATTCCAAATAACGATTCGATTGGAGAAATGTTTAATCCATTGCGTTGTAAAATTTCTTGATAATGACCTTCACATAACTCCATATTTCGTAACTGACCATTCAAGTTTGCTTGGACTCTGACTGATGCTGGCTTTCCACAAATATCACATGTGTTCGTCGACATCTTCCCTACCTCCTTAATCAATCGAATAGTTTAGTTTATACATTATACATATTTCCCCGAGATTACTTAACGTAAAACATGATATCTATAATAAATAATTGTTTTTAGATCACTCTTAAAAGAAATGCTGACTTTAACATATCTGTGCATAAGATACATTCGTCCTTTAGATGGGCGATTTGTCAAATTAAGCGCAATACTTCCTCGTAAAGGCCCGCTGTGCCGTTTTCCAGTTCAGAACTTTCTCGGCCGCCCGTTGTTCTGGGCGAGTGTGTCCGCGAATTCTTCATGTATCTATATTAATAATTACAGAGAGGAATGCATAAGATGATATAAAGGACCATTGTAGGAGGTATTGCAGTCACCTTACTCAATTATTTTTGTGAGTATTAAAGGACCAGACTATGAAGTCGTGAGTATACAAAAAGAAAATGCAGAAGCCCTAAAAAAGTATATAACGAGATTGAAATAGAGCCATCAAGACTACACGATATAATATTCAGTTGAACGGTCACATCTCAGAACGCTATTATAGAATTGCTCATTAGCTATGCTGCAGACCTCCATACTGATTTCTATCCTTTCTTTTTAAGGAAGACATATTTACTAGTGAAATTGGCTTGGGGACATAATGGAATGGAAGTGAAGGCATCCAAGTTAAACCATCATTATTATGACAGTAGTGCAAAGAAAATTAAAAAGACGCATTCTCATCACTTAGCGGTATCAGATCGTGAAACGTCTAACATATGTATCTTTTATCAAAATGCAATGAACGTATACCCTAAATAGAATGATCATGGAGAAAGGGAAAGTCGACAGTCATAATCACCTTGCAAAAAGAAAGGTGGAGACGCTTCAATCCAAGCGACTCAACAACGATTAGGAATGTCATTATGTGTAGGGAACGACTAAGGAATTGCCGATCGTAAAATCGCATATGAAGGAGAATGGATAGAAAAGATAGATTCTACTATTTAGAGAATGGAAAAGACACCAAACGACTTAAAGCTGAACTGAACCCTGAATGGTGGACACTTGATAAAAGACCCCATTCGGGGTTTTTTGTGTTTAAAGATATCGATATACTGTACCTATTCAATTTAGACGGGAGAACTATTCATGAACAGACGCACCTTCAATCCAGATCAAATCAGACAACTTGAAGCGAATCTTCACGTAGCCTCTGTATCAGATCGTACGATTCAATACAAAGGAGAATTTAAGATTCACGCTGTACGTGAGAATCTAGCTGGTAAGCGACCGATACAAATCTTTGAGGAAAGCGGCTTTGACTTGGACATGATCGGTAAGCAAACGCCGAACGACGACTTGCGAGAGCTGAAGCACGAATCAAGTACCTAACAGCGGAGAATGAATTACTAAAAAAGCTAGAAGCTCTCGAATGAGAGGCGAAGTACCGAAACTAACGGCATCTGAACGCTATCAGGCAATCAATATTGTCTTACGAAAACAATCGTCGAGTCGGTTCGTGACGGATCTATGTATGCTCGCTGAAGTGAGCCGCAGCGGTTATTACGCCTGGCTCGCACGTACAGATAGTGTTTCCCTTCGGGAAGAACGTGACTATGCGGACTACCTCCTTCTAAAACATGTTCATGATCGTCATAAGGGAAAAATCGGCTATCGTGGTCTTTACATGGAGATGCTTGATCTTATCGGGGTGCCGATGAATCATAAACGTATTTTGCGTATCATGGGGAAGTTTGGAATCGTGATGAAAATCCGTAGGCAGAACGCCTACCGTAAAATCGCTAAAGCGACATATGAACATAAGACGGTACCAAATCACTTGAACCGTCGGTTCGATCAGCAGGAGCCTGGTAAAGTATTCGTCACAGACATCACTTATCTCCGTATTGGATCTGGCCAAACTGTTTATCTTTCTTGTGTGAAGGATATCGCTACACATGAAATTATGGCACATCATGTATCTAAAAACCTCCATATGGAACTCGTCCTTCATACAGCGAATAAACTCGCAGAACGACTTCAAGGGAACATACACCCGGAAGCCATGATACATTCTGATCAAGGATTCCATTATACGCATCCTGCTTATCAAACACGCATCCATGAGATGGGAATGCTTCAATCCATGTCTCGTAGAGGAAACTGCCTGGATAATGCCCCGATGGAATCGTTCTTTGGGCACTTGAAAGATTATGTCGAGTATAAATTAGCATCTGACCTCGATGAGGTCTGTGCCATGGTCGATGCTTATATTGATTATTACAATAGCGAACGAAGACAATGGAAACTACAAAAGATGACTCCGGTACAATACCGCAGCCATCTCATAGCAGCTTAAAACGTTAAGGGTGGTTTTATTAAACTGTCCAAACTGTAGGGCTCAGTTCAAATAGAGCGGTATTTTCAATTAGTCTTTATTCAACGTACTGGAAGGAAGGGCAATCGGAAAACCGATTGTAAAAGTAGAACCAATACCGAGTACAGACTCGACATCAATTGTTCCATTATGATACTTGACGATTTCCTTGCAAATCGCAAGCCCTAGACCGGTACCCCCAATTTTTCGTGTTTCTGAATTATCAACACGGTAAAATTTATTAAACAATTTCGGTATTGCATCTTGAGATATACCAATTCCATCGTCTTGAATTCGAATTTTAGCGAAGCCCAAGTCACTCGTAATGTGTATTGATATTGTGCCTCCATTTGGTGAGTATTTGACAGCATTACTCAAAAGATTGTTCAACAATTGTTTTATCTTTTCAGGGTCACCGTTAATCGTGATGGGCTGACTCGGTTCAAAAATTATGTGATGCGTTTCATGGGAGACAGCATAGAACTCAATTAAATCCTGTGCAATTTCGACAATATCGAATGTCATCATTTCGTATCGATATTCGCTTGATTCCATACGCTGCACATCGAGAAAATCATTGACAAGTCTTGTCAAGCGACCTGTTTCTGAGTGAATCGTTTGAAGATACTTCCGTTTTCTATCATCTTCAAAATCCTTGTTGAGCATCAATTCGGTAAAGCCAGAGATAGATGACAAGGGAGTACGGAGCTCGTGTGAAACGGTCGATACGAACTCTTCTTTCATTCGTTCCGCTTCAGTTTCTTTTGTTACATCCCGTAAGACAAGCATCGTACCTTCCCATTTCCCCTCCACTTCGATTTTTTCAACATAAATTTGAATATAACTACTATATCCTCGAATGGAGACAACTAAGCCATCTTTTGGTAGGGTGTGCGCGATAATTTGTTCAATAAAGCAGTTGAATGGGGTCGGTTCATCAATAATAGAGGCGAATGCCTGCATTGCTTGATGAAAAGTAGAACTGTCCTCATCCTTATCATTGATCAAAATTTCGGGAAGTAGTGTCATCAAGGGTTCATTAAATAGTAGCTCATTCGTTTCGTGTTCAAGGTATATGACTGCTTCACGAATCGAGTTCAAAATTTGTGTGGTCTTATTCTTTTCTTTAATCAATTGTTCGTAAATGCCCATTCGCATAAGTGATAAGGATAATTGTTGCGAAAAAGATAGAATGTCATTTATTTGCTCCGTATTAAACGGATCCTTATACCGGACCAAGTAGATACAAGCAATCATCTGTTGACTATTTGGATCAAGAACTGGTACAGCGACCTCATACATATAATAAGGATAAGGTAAAGGATTTTCATGTGTAACTTGCTTCGATGAATTCATTGGTCGCTTTAAAAGACGTACTCTATGGAATAAAGATTGATCACTTGTAATCAATTGTTCGACCATTTCTTCCGACATCCCATAATTAATTTTCGAGCGAACTTCTTGTTGATCGAGGAAGAGTAGAGCACCAATTTCAGACTGTGTAATCGATACCAGTTTCTCAATAATTTCAGGATATGCAGTCAACGTCTCACGAGAAGCCAGTGTTTCGGTAAGTTCATTTCGATATTTAAGGCGTTGTTCATTCTGAAGTGTAAGACCAAATGCTTCTTCAAGTTCTTCTTGTTGCGCCTGTAACTCTTCCTGTTGGGCGATAAGTTCTTCTTGATGAATTTGTAGTTCTTCATTTTTTGTCAACATATGCACTTTATTATCAGCAATTGATTTTGCCATATGGTTAAAAGTATTCGTTAAATTATAAAGTTCATCTTGTCTTTTTGGGAGTGGAATGTTTTGAATATCCTCTCCCTCTGTAAGGAGTGCACTGTCTCGAGATAATACGTTAATCTGCTTCGTCACTCTTTTTATGAACGGTCGTACAAGTGAGACCAAGACAAGAATCAAAACAAGAAGGTTAGAGAGCCAAATGAATTGAGATATGCGCATTTCGTTCAATAAGTCATGTTTTGCATTGGCTTCCTTTTCTTGAATCAAATTTAGAAAGTTATCTAACAAGATATCAATTTGTGTCATTTGAATACGATTAGTAGCTTCACGACTAGAAGCACTTAATGTTCTGTTTATATTGAGAGAACTTTGAGTGTTAGAAAGAGCTGCAAGGATTTCTGAATTGATAAACTTTTCGTCAATCTCACCTTTCCTTTTTTCATCGACATATTCTAAGAGTGATGGTATCGATTGATTAAAATAATCGTTATACAGCTGACGTGTTGCAACTGCATACTCTTTGCCTTGATCGTAAATAGCATTTTTTTCGAACCACTTCGTCAATCGATTGATTTCTTTCTGATTACCTTTCAAGGAATCCAGTGCTTCGTTTGAACCAGTTAATAAATAGGTTTTGGTATTGTTTTGAGCGAAAGACCATTCACTTGCCAAAGCATTTGCGTTTGTTCGACGTTTGTTTAAATCATTAAATGTGGAATTGGCTTGAGTAATCTTTTGCTCTGTATAAAAATAGACAATGCCGGATGTAACGCTTAATACGATGAAGACCATATAAAACGCAAACATCAATTGGCGACTAATGGTATGATTAATCCATTTCACAGATATGTCCTCCATATTTGTTTGATATATAGATAAGCTAATTATTATGAAAAATAATCATTACTTCATTACAATAAACAATAATTTTGTACTTCTTAGTTTGAAGTTAAATTTAAACATAATATTATTCTTATCTATTATACTTATATTTTTAATACATCTAATTGTATGATATACATGTACTAAATTTCTAGTTGATATGTTGTTTAAATTTTATTATTTTTTTTAAGGGTACATAGTGTATATAATTATGACATTACAATTTTAAACGTATTTAACGATGAAAATTAGAGATCCTTTTATTGATCAAAAGGATTTGTTTAGAAAGGGTTTTTTGATGAAAAAATCATCCTTATTAGCTAAAAAACTGAATCAAAAGTTTGAGCAGAGTGAAATTTCTTTTTCCACTACTGTATTGAAACCGAGCGAACCATACGTTTTACTTATCGAAGATCACGCTCGGCGAAATTGTAAGTCTTCACCGACGAAATATAAGGAATTGCACGATGAAGTTGCAACTTCTATTCGCCATTACTATAGAGAGTTGGAGGGTGCAGAAAATACCATATTATTTGAAGAAATATTCATTAGTCCTGCGCTTCTTTACTCTTCTTATCATTATATAGTGACTTTCATATAATTTTTCCATGCCTATAAAACTCGCTTTCGCTTATGAAAGTATTGGAATGGTAAGAAACGTTCAAGAAGATAATACTACACGTAAATTCCCATGATTTAATTACTATTCTTCTAAATATTATTATCTTTATTTTTTCTATACTCCACATATATGTATAGGCATGATATTTGATTCTTTTTCTGTTAGATGATGAGGATTACTAAATCTATAAAATGAACCATAAAATCTAAAGAAATGAGGAGGTAGTCATGGAAGTCAATCATCCAACAAAGCATGCAATATTATTGCTGCTGTTTGCTGCATCTCATCCAACACGTTTAGTGAAAAAAAGTGAGGTTGCACAATTTTATGGAGTTCATGAAAACTCTTTGACGAAAGTTGTTTATGCCTTACAAAAATCTAACTACATTGAGACCAAAAGAGGGAGAAATGGTGGATTAAAATTAGCTAAATCGCCTATAGATATTAATATGGGGGAGATTCTTAATTTGTTTGAAAATGTAGGTGGTTCAAAGAATAAGAAAATAAGTAGTGATGATCAGTTTATAGTCGAACTGTTTTTAGGACGTGCTTATACGATGTTTTCTGAATTTCTCCATTCAATTACGTTGAAAAATATATTAGATAAGCGTGAAAAAATTCTCAGCGAGTAAGTTTGGTTAATTACTATGATTCGAAAAAAATTATACAGTTTATAATAAGTCCTACATACAGCATGATGAAAAGAAAAACTAAGTCGGCACCTATCCCGATGTCAACCTGTCATAATCCTTTTATATTTTCCTTATAACTCAACATTCCTAGTTTGCATAACGTATATAGAATGTATATACAATCTGAAATCATATCATAATGATTTAATTCTTTTTTCATGCAGCGATAAAAGTCCATAAATCAATAGAATAATGGAAAGGATAGTGGACTCATTAATATAACAAGAATAAGGAACATCTATCCATTGATTTATGGAGCGATTGCACGTAAAAGCCTATGGTTGAAGGGGAAAAAATAAATTAAAAAGTTCAACTTTAATTTATGGAATCATTTATACGGAGTAGTTTATAGATAGATTTATGGACAAATTTGTAGATAAAAGAATACACATGGTGTATGATTGTTACATAGAGAAGTAACTGGTGAGCTAAGCACCATAAAAACCTGAAACTATTGCTGGACATAAGAGCCAGTTTGTTGGCGGGCAACGGAAAAACTTAGTAAAATGAGGCTGGGACATAACTAGCTGAATTTAACGAGAAGAAGGAATTGTCATCACTCAGGATGTGCAATTCCTTCTTTTTTCATTGTCTCGCGTCAAGTTGCCCTTCGGGCAACGCTTTGGATGAGCCATTTTCTTAA
>NZ_JACSNE010000046.1:0-6400 GCF_018619035.1 Exiguobacterium sp. s168
ATACCGGGGTTTTCGCTTTTTTTCTATGTTCGATTTAAAATCCGATGGATTTTATGTGTCAACCACACCTTATGGTGATGAGCCATAATAAAACTATTGCTGGTTTTCACGTACTCGGAACTGAGGATGGAAATTTAAAATTAAATATAAATAAAATGTATCACTGGCATATACCTAAAAGATTAAGAGATACGCCGATTGAACAGGGCGATATAGTTTTAGTTCAAACAAAAAGGGGGAATAGACCTGTTCTTGTTATGAAAGATTTTCGTGAAGAAGATAAAGAAAAGAAACAAAAATATAAACGTGTAATCAAGTTGCTGGAAAAAGCACCTGAAAAAAAACAATGTTATTAAAAGTTAAAAAACAATTAAAATAATGAGATCCTGGGTAAGAAAAAAGAAGAAAGTGGAATAGAAAGCTAATTTTCCAGAATATAAAGTCCCTCCTTAGCGCGTAAGCGTAAATTTTTATAAGAGAAGCTGTAAATAATTTGTTTTAGCATTCAGCCGTAATTTCGGTTGGAAGTATAAAAAAGTCAGGTTGGACTGTATAGAGGTTAATAGTTGAATAATACACAGAGGGAATGTTAAAATTTAGAAAATACTATCAAATTTGTAATTAAGGAGGAATATCCTTGCCAAACAAATTAATTACGATAAAAAGAGCGAAATCCGAAATAGAGAGGTTATAAAATTATATTAAGTTAACAGAGAATTATGAAGTCCGAACAGTTGATGATTGGATTATTAAACACTATGCGATAAATAATAGCATTAAAAGGATGCTAGAAGATGCCGAAGAAATAGAAATAACAAGTAAGGATGTCCCACTGAATCGAGAGTATATTGTCTCTGTTATCAATTCGCGTGTTGTAAAAAATGAGTTACATAGAATAGTTAGACTTGGTTATCGACAAAAAATAAGGCCAAATAAGCGTTCCGCACGTTATCCATCATAGTAATATTTTATTAAATATAACAAATAGTAGGTCCTATAAAATAGTCTACATCTAAAAACAGGTGTGGACTATTTTACGTATACGTCTTTCTCCCTCTTAACTGAACCCGTTATATTCAATGGCGAAATTTTTCTTTTTATGTGTTTTTTATTATATTATATCCGTTTAATCAGGGTACGCTGCGAAGGTGCACCTGGATCAGCAAAAAAGATAGATATATCGTGTGGGTTACTGATTGACTTCCAGCTGGAAAACTCTTTACCGCAGTCGAATGTAATGGATTTAAAGAGACGATAAGGTAAAGCCGAAAACATACTGTTTAATGCTTTTTCAATGTCGGATGCCTTGCGACCTTCCGGTCGTAAGGTGATGATCATCTTAGAAACGCGTTCAACAAGGGTGATGACTGCGCTACCATGGTGACGACCAATAATCGTATCGCCTTCAAGATGACCGAACGCTTTATCAAAGTCAGGAAATTCAACTGTTCTTTCTGAAATGTGACGTTTGAAAGTCTGACGACCTCTTTTCTCATGATGACTGTTAGGTTTTCTTTTCCCTTTCATCGGAAGTGAGTGAACAGGAAGAATATCTTCTCTGAACATTCTGTACAGAATTTTAACAGAACAGCTGATAGATTCTTCATTTCTGCCTATGATGGTGTCAGGTGTCCAGCCGTCGGCTATCCTTTTTTGAATATAACTGATCTGATGCTTAGGAAGGACGATTCTACGTCTTCTGCAAAGAGATTTTCTTTTCTTATCGTTCTGATAGAATTCCAGTACAGATATACCTGCTTTGAGTGCATTAATTACATTATAGACGATCTCTCTTTAACGCTTAATTCTCCGGCAGATCTCACTGACCGAAATTTTCTGGTGGTAATATAATTCTATGGACGCAAGTTCATCCGTGGTAAGATGTGTATAGGCCATTTGTGCTAACTCCTTAATGTTTTCTTTGGTCGGAAATACATATTAAGTTTAGCACAGAAGGCTTTTTTAGTTGTCTAGCTTAATTTTACAATCTGCGTACATTTAAATTTTTTAAAGCACACCGTAGGTGGCTAACTTGATTATAGAATTTCCCTAAATTTTTTAATAAAATATAATCGGAAATTCAGCTAAAAATTTGGAACTTTAAAATTGATACTTATAAACTTATTTCTCGTTAAAAAGGTAAAAAATATAAATATATTTAATTATGGAGAGGAAGTTTGGGATGAAAAATATCATCATCAAAGGTGCACGACAAAATAATTTAAAAAATGTTTCGTTAAGTCTTCCAAAGCATCAATTGACCGTTTTTACAGGAAAATCAGGATCTGGAAAATCTTCATTAGTATTTAGTACGATTGCAGCTGAATCTGAGCGTCTACTCAATGAAACTTATTCTACATATATACAGAATCAATTAACTCATTATGAGAAACCTGATGTAGATTCCATTCAAAATCTTCCTGTTTCAATGGTCATTAGTCAGAAAAGACTTGGTGGTAACTCGCGCTCTACAGTAGGTACAATTTCCGATATTTATTCTGCTGTTCGTCTACTATGGTCTCGTATTGGTCAACCATTTGTCGGATATTCAAATGAATTTTCATTCAATAATTCGGCAGGAATGTGTGAGAGATGCCAAGGCTTAGGATATGTCGAGGAAATTGATATCGATGAATTGCTGGATTATGACAAATCTTTAAACGAACATGGAATTAATTTTCCTACATTCGGACCAGATCACTGGCGTGGTAAAAGCTATACGCATTCGGGTCTATTTGATAATGATAAGAAGCTGAAAGATTATTCGAAGGAAGAGATGCATCAATTACTTTATTTAGAGCCGACCAAACTGACCAATCCTCCTGAAGAATGGCCCCGTACTGCAAAATATGAAGGGGTCGTCTATCGATTCAGGCGACTGTTTATTATTAATGATGGCTATGAAAAGAGCAGGTGGCCGGATGAATATGAGCGTGTTGTAACGACAATGGTTTGTCCTAACTGTCACGGAAAACGTTTAAATCAACGTATTTTAAGCTGCAAAATTAACGGTGCAGATATTGCTGATTTTACAAATCAAAGTATCGTAGAAAATATCCTGTTTTTAGACTATCTTACTGATAAAACAGCTGCATATATTGTAAAGCCGCTTAAACAGCAACTTCAATCTCTAGTTGATATTGGACTTGGTTATTTGACACTTGGTCGAGAAACACCTACATTATCAGGTGGTGAATCTCAGCGTATTAAGCTTATTCGTCATTTAAGTAGCCCACTGACCGATCTCGTATACATTATCGATGAACCGAGTGTTGGACTGCATCCTGAAGATATTGAAAATATCAATCGCATAATTATGTCTATTCGGGATAAAGGAAATACAGTTATTGTGGTTGAACACGATCCTGATATTATTAAGATTGCAGATCACATTGTTGACGTAGGACCAGGTGCCGGTAAAAATGGGGGTAGAATTACATTTGAAGGAACATACGATCAACTTCTCGACTCCCACACTGCGACTGGACAAGAACTCAAAGAAAAACATCAACTAAAAGTTCCAAGGTCATCTCAAGAAATGATTCATATCGGTCCAGTTACAAAAAATAACGTCAAAAATGTTGAAGTGTATCTCCCTAAAAATGCTATTTCTGTTATTACAGGGGTTGCTGGTTCTGGTAAGAGTACGCTCATAAAAACTGGGTTTAAACAGATTAAAAATGTTATATTCATCGATCAAAAAGCTATTAATGCTTCAAATCGTTCAAATATATTAACTTATACCAATACATTTGATGAATTACGAGCATTTTTCAGTAAGGAGACAGGGCTAAAGAAAAGTATGTTCAGCTATAATTCTGAAGGTGCTTGTCCAAACTGTAAAGGAAAAGGAATTCTTAAAACAGAACTTGCGTTTATGCCTGATTTTTCACAAGTTTGTGAAGTATGTCATGGAACACGTTATAGACAGGAAGTTCTAGATGCTAAAGTAGATGGTTACTCTATTGCAGATGTCTTACAATTAACGGTGGAAGAAGGAATAAATTACTTCAATACACATCATAAAATTCTGGAGATATTAAAATCCCTCGCTGCCACTGGTCTAGGCTATATGACACTTGGACAATCATTGGACACACTTTCAGGTGGAGAAATTCAACGTGTAAAGCTCAGTGCGTATTTAATCAATCAAGTGACTGACCACATCTTTATTTTTGATGAACCAACAACAGGGTTACATGAAAGGGATATCCATGTGCTGATCGAATTATTTAATCAATTAGTGGATGAAGGTAATACCGTCGTTCTAATCGAGCATAACTTGTCAATGATGACAGAATCAGACTGGTTAATTGATATGGGACCAGCTGCTGGTCAACAAGGAGGAAGATTATTATACAGTGGTTACCCAGAAGGTGTCCTTAGCATACAAGATAGCGTAACTGGGAAACATTTATCTAATTACATTCAAAAATAAAGGGAGTGTATTTAGTAGTGAAAAAAGTAAGATATTTTTAGTGATGGTAAAGTAAAAGCAAGTATATGTAGTAAGAAGATATACTAAGCTGATACTTCGTTTGGGCAATATGTGCCCTATCCTTAATAAAGATAGTGAATTAATAGGTATTCACATAACTGATAAATCTTTTTTTCTTCTTTTGTTGTGGCAGATAGTGATTTAAAAGATGAAGTATTTGATCCTACTGAAATTATCATACATACTTTTCCTTTAGAAAAAGCCGATGAGGCTTATAAAGTATTTGATGAAAAACGAGAAATATTAAAGTCGTATTTAAACCGGAGTAATTATTCATAAAATTAAACGTTTAAGTAGTTTGATATAATTGAGCAATATATTTTTAATGTGTATATATTAAAGGTAAAATAGAATTATAGTTCTCACATATTGATGACGAACTCACTATTAAATTAGGAGGAATTTATATTATGACTAAGAAAATCGCAGTAGTATTAGACAATTTATTTGAAGATATAGAATTTACGAGCCCGGCTGAGGCTTTTGAAAAAGAAGGACATGAAATTACTGTTATTGGTAAAGAAGCTGGTAGTACAGTAAAAGGTAAACAAGGGAATACTGAAGTAACGATTGATAAAGCAATCGATGACGTTAAACCTGATGACTTCGATGCATTATTCATTCCAGGCGGATTCTCACCAGATATGTTACGTGGTGATGAGCAAGGACGATTCGGTGAATTTACAAAAGGATTTGTTGCTAATGAAAAACCTGTATTTGCAATCTGTCACGGACCACAGTTATTAATCGATACAGATTTATTAAAAGGTAAAAAGCTAACGGGTTACTTATCTGTACGTAAAGATTTAGAGAATGCAGGTGCAACAGTAGTAGACGAATCAGTTGTTGTAGATAGTAGTATCGTAACATCACGTACACCTGATGACTTAGAAGATTTTAATCGTGAATCATTAGCATTATTGAAATAGAATATAATCAAACACCTAGCAGACTATAGACTTTATATGGATGAAATTTCTAATTTGAGGAGGAGATAGAAAAATGGTTAATGTAGCGCTATTGGTTCGACTTGAAGCAAAACCTGGAAAAGAAGCGGAAGTTGAAAGCTTCCTACGTGGGGCCCTACCTGTGGTTCAGGAGGAGTCAGAAACGATCGCATGGTTTGCAATCCGACTTGGACCTACGACATTCGGAATCTTTGACGCATTCCCGGACGACACAGGTCGTCAAGCACACCTTTCTGGTCAAGTGGCTGCGGCATTGATGGAGAAAGCTCCTGAACTTTTCGTAGAGCCACCAGTGATTGAAAATATTGACGTCCTTGCTTCCAAGCTTCCTAAATAAAGTCATATTATCGTTGCCATCGTATCTGTCCTGAGACAGTGGATGGCAGTTTTTTGATTATTAGTTTTGGCGTGAGCTATATAAAGTGGAACACCTATAGGGAGGGGAAGCGATGGAGTTGAATAATGAATGGGAGCTCTTCAATAGTAAGCATTCAGCAGAATTGACTGAAATTGTGAAGAATGGAGAACAACAGTTAGACATTTTAGCAGACAAAATTGAAAAGATAAAGTTGGAAAAAAGATTTTTCCAGCTATAGAAGAAGAGACTAGCTTTCATGTATATAGAAAAGTGACGGCAAAAGCTTTTTATTTTCAGCTTTTCCATATCAGCTGGGGAAAATATAAAATTCATTATGAAATCGGTGCAGGCGATTATGAATCAAAAGGGTTTATGCTGCCCACAAAACTCCACGTTTTGATTGATGTAGAAGATAAAGAAACAAGAACAATAATGAACAGCAAGCCTAATGTATTTAAAGATTTTAACCATATACAAACCCATAATATTGGCTCATCACCATAACACGTGGTTGCTATTTTAACCACCAAGCTCGAGGCGCAATCTCAAAAAGAATCGTTCGAGGTTTCGGTAGCC
>NZ_JACSNE010000047.1:0-6270 GCF_018619035.1 Exiguobacterium sp. s168
AATTAGGCTACCTGACACCGAAAAAATACGGTGTACAGGCAGCCTAATCAAGGTGTTTTATATGTGTCTCATATTGCTAGGTCAGTCTAATGCCTCGGTCTTTTAATGATTGATACGGGTATTCAGCTTCTTCTTTCGAACGATGGTAGACGCGGTATAACCAATAAGTTAGTAGCGCGTAGACGACGATGACAAGAACAGCAGAAATATAGCTCCCCATGCTATACGCTACCTTAAAGTTACGCGTCGAAGCGGATATACCGGACAACACGATTAGTATCGGAATGATATATCCAATAAATCTTACTTTGATTTTACCAAGCATTCGTTGTACAGCATATGCCGCACTGATCACAAGTGCGATCACGATGATTTCCATTCCAATCCCTACTTTCACTAGATGGTATTCCTAATTCTACCATTTAGCAATTCAAGAAGATACCGTCCGTGCTGGAATCGTTTCGTAAACCGACGTGAACGTCTCTTCCGTCCATCCCATATGCCAGAAAAGTAACTCATAGTAACAACTCGTCACGAAATGACGTTTCATCCGCTCGCGTTCCGTCGGACTCGCTTGCTCCGCCAGCGCATCAAGCCGTGCAATCTGTTCAAGGACGACCTTTTCAAACCATTCCGAGCTATACGTGTCGATCCATTGCTGATAGATTTTTTCTTCCGGAGTATACGTCAGTAATTGTTGCCCGACTTCGTAATACAACCAGTAACATGGCAAAATGGCAGCAATCGTCTCACCGAGTGTCCCTTCGCTTGCATGATGCATGTGCGAGACGTACGCATATGCTGTCGGTGCCGGTTCGAATGCTTCAAGGTCTGCTTCCGTAATACCGAGCGGCTCAAAAAATGATTGATGTAAACTCAGTTCTGCCTCGTAAGTCGAAGTCGCATGCTCGGCAAGTGTTGCGATCGTTGCAAAGTCGTCCGCTTTTGACGCTGCTCTCGCCTGTATCTTCGCAAAGTGTTTTAAGTAGTAGGCATCTTGCATGACGTAATGCCGAAATTTCGAGAGCGGTAACGTCCCCTCTCCGATTCCTTGAACGAATGGGTGCATAAAACTACTATCCCAATACGCTTGCGCCGCTTGTTTGATTTCTTGTGTGAATGTCATGATCTCATCCTCCTCGTTTGGTATGAAACGAAAAAAACACCACCCCGAAACACACGGGCATGGCGCAAGAAGAACAAGACTTGACGCCACTTCCCTCCGTAAGTACGAACTTAATCAGGTTCAAAGGGTCCGAACGTCTTCGTTCGTCTCAGTCAGCCTACTGACTCCCCTAGTGGTCATTATTCGATTCCCATCCACTATAGCATGCTGAAAACGGAAGTCAAGTTGTCCTTTTTTCGCTATACTATGGAGTGTCAGAAGACGGATACCGTCTCCATCTGCAGACCGATTCCGAACAGACATCGTTACCGTACACTAAATTTAGTACCTGATACTATAATTCATTCTGTTACTTACAATTGGAGGATTTCATTATGCATACACCAACAAAAATCATGGCATCAGCCGTTATCGCTTCTGCTTTATTACTCCCAACAGCCGCATCCGCCGAACAAGTCGTCGATCAGACGATCGTCACACTCGGGGAGTCGCTCGGCGCAAAAGATAAAGCATGGGTGCTTTCACGTCTCAATGCACCGGAAGGGATCACACCGATCATCGCAACTTCTGCTGACGAGGAAAAATATCTCGGGAAAAACATCCCACAGTCGCAAAAAGGCGGCAACATGTATTCGTCGGCTAAAATCGAACTGACGGAAAAAGGAGATGGACTCTCCGTCTCGACGGAAAACATCACATGGGTGACGAAGGATATGTATCTCAACGCTCTCGTCACGGCTGGGATCAAAGATGCCGACATCACGATTACTTCCCCTTACAAGGTGACCGGGACATCCGCCTTGACAGGAATCATGAAGGCGTACGATCAAACTTCCGCTGAAACCGGGATTAAGTTAAGTGACGAACGCAAGGATCTAGCACAGCAAGAATTATCAGTCACATCAGACGTCGGGAAAACCGTTGGAACGGATAAGGTGGCTGACTTGATGAATGAGATCAAGGCTGAGATCGCCAATCAAAAACCGGAAACCAAAGTCGAAATCGAAAACCTGATCGTCCAAGTCATTCAAAACAACAATATCCAATTGTCTGACGCACAAATGGACCGGCTGACGAATCTGTTCAATCAAATGGATCAAGCGAACATCAACTGGGGACAAATCGAGAGTGGATTGAAAAATGCGGGACAAGACATCCACGCGTTCGCAACTTCAGAAGAAACGAAAGGATTTTTCGCTAAATTATTTGATGGACTCAGTGACTTCTTCAGTTCAATCGCGGGTGTGTTCAAATAATTCAGACTTCCGTAACTGACAAAAAAATAGTAAACTAGATGTATCTGAAACGAAAGGTGGTGTGAAAAGATGGACTTTGCCGCGTGCAAACACTGGTTGATGGAACAATTGTATCTGTTGCGCGCGATTTTTCATGAAATGGCGTTCTAAGGCACCCGTCTGTCCTTTTTTAAGAACTTCATGAATGAAAAATACTGCAAAGCGCATCTTTCACACGTTAGGGAGAGTGCTATTTGCGCTCTCCTTTTTTGATGCGCGCGAAAGGATCAATTGAATATGATGATTTGCGACATTCAACACCTGACAAAACAATTCGGAGGCGAGACGATCTTAGCGGATGTTTCCCTCTTCTTAAACGAACACGACCGTGTCGGTCTGATTGGACGAAACGGGAGTGGTAAGACGACATTACTCCGCTTGCTTGCTCGCCTCGAGCAACCGGACGGTGGCGTCATCTATCAAAAGAACGGTTTGACGATCGGCTACTTGGAACAACTTCCTGTATATAGTGAAACGATGACCGGACTCGACGTCCTTTGGACAGCGTTTGCAGAGACTCTTGCGATCCGTTCCCGGATGCAACAGTTGGAGCAAATGATGGCGACAGCACCAGATGATCTCGATGCACTACTCGTACGGTATGCGGAAGCGACGAATGCGTTCGAGCAAAAGGACGGCTACCTGCTCGACTCGAAGATCGAACGCATGGTGAACGGATTACATCTCCGTCCGTTACTCACGCGTCCTTTCCACCAGTTGAGCGGTGGTGAACAGACGAAGATTTGTCTCGGTCGTATGTTACTCATGGAACCAAATTTGCTTATTCTTGACGAACCGACGAACCATCTCGATTTAGCTGCCGTGGAATGGCTGGAGCAGTTCTTACGGGACTACACAGGAACCATCCTGCTCGTCTCTCACGACCGGGTCTTCTTAGACGCCGTCGTCACTTCGATCGTTGAACTCGAAGACGGTGAACTGACAGCCTATATAGGGAACTACAGCGCGTTCGTCGTCGAGAGAGAACGCCGTCTGCTCGAGCAATTCCATGCGTATCAAGAGCAACAGAAAAAAATCAAAAAGATGAAGGAAGCGATTCGTCGTCTTCGGCAATGGGCAAACGAAGCGTCTCCACCGAGTGAGAAATTATTCCGTAAAGCGAAATCAATGGAGCGGGCACTCGAGCGGATCGAGCGGATTAAACGACCACAACTCGAAGCCAAAACCGCTGATGTCTCCTTCTCCTCCACCGATCACACGAGCCAAGTCGTCTTTCGCGCTGAAGAGCTCTCGTTTGCTTATGGAACCCGTCCTATTTTTGATGGCGTCTCGTTCGAAGTCATGGCACAGGATCGTATCGCGATCGTCGGAACGAATGGGAGCGGGAAATCGACGTTGCTCTCACTGTTGCTTGACGAATTATCACCGGACGCGGGCACACTCACGCGTGGACCATCAAATCATGTCGGTTACTTGTCCCAGCATGCCCATTTCGAGGAGGACGCGCGGTTAATCGACTGGTTTAGACAACGAATTGCCGTTCCGGAAGCAGAGGCACGCCATATCCTTGCCCGGTTCCTATTCTTTGGACCGACTGTCTTCCGGTCCATTTTGTCACTGAGCGGAGGCGAACGTGTGCGATTGCAACTCGCCGTCCTCGTTCATTCGTCGATCAATGTCTTAATTCTCGACGAGCCGACGAACCATCTCGATATTGAATCCAGAGAGACGCTTGAAGAAGCACTCGAGAATTTTTCTGGTACATTGATTGCCGTCTCACACGACCGCTATTTCTTGAATCGTCTTTTCTCGCAGATCCTGTGGCTCGAAAATGGGCTGACACGCTATCATGGTTCGTATACGTACGCCCAACAGAAGCGTACCGAGTTCGCTACGGCTTCCTCACTCCACGTACCCCCTCGAAAACCAAAGCGCTTGTCGCAACACGAGCTGGAAGTGCAGATTGAGCGACTTGAACGGAAATTAGCAAAACGTGAAAAACCAACTGATACCGTTTCTAAAAGCATCCAACAGCAACTCGATGACCTATACGAACAGTTGCTACAATATGGATGATTTAGCTTTCCTTGACTGTCACTCTCGATACCGAGAGCGACAGTTTTTTCGTTCACCTACAAAGTTTTTAACTCCTAAAATTTAGCTAACTTCATTAAGTTTTAAAATTTTATTTTAATTTGTTGTTGCTTATTATCTGAAAATTCGTATAATTTAGCGTATAGCTTTTATTATTCTTTGGGAGGAATACACCATCATGAACGCCATTCAGCAAGTTATTCAAGGAAGTGTCGATTACGCCAATAACATTTTATGGTCGTATGTACTAATTGCCGTATTGATCGGCGGCGGGATCTACTTCACGATCCGAACTGGCTTCATCCAATTCACTTACTTAAAAGAGATGTTCCGCGTCACGCTCGATAAAAGTGAACAAACAACAGACGATAAAGGGGAAAGCATCACTTCTCTCCAGTCGTTCTTTATCGGTGCTGCGACACGGATTGGTACGGGTAACCTTGCCGGTGTCACAATTGCCGTCACACTCGGCGGACCAGGTGCCGTCTTCTGGATGTGGATGGTCGCTCTCTTAGGGGGCGCGACGGCTCTCATCGAAAGTACACTGGCTCAAGTCTATAAAGTACGCGATACGAAATCGAACGCGTACCGTGGTGGTCCTGCCTACTACATCGAAAAAGGCTTGAAGAACCGAGCTCTCGGAATCGTCTTTGCAATCTTGATTGCTGTGACGTTTGGTCTTATCTTCAACTCCGTTCAATCAAACACGATTGCCGCTGCCTTTGACAATGCGTTCGGTATCAACACAGCTGTCGTCGGTGCTGCACTCGTCGTCTTGACTGGACTCGTCATTTTTGGTGGTGTCCACCGTGTCGCGAAATTCTCTGCGATCATCGTTCCTATCATGGCAGGTCTCTACTTGATTGCTGCTCTTTATGTCGTCGTCACGAACCTGTCGGAACTTCCTGGTGTATTCGCAATGATCTTCAAAAGCGCCTTCGGAATCGAGCAAGCATTCGGTGGCTCGGTCGGTGCTGCGATCTCACTCGGTGTCAAACGTGGATTGTTCTCAAACGAAGCCGGGATGGGGTCTGCTCCGAACGCTGCTGCTGCTGCTGAAGTTTCGCACCCAGCAAAACAAGGTTTCTTGCAAACACTCGGCGTATTCCTTGATACATTGATCGTCTGTACAGCGACAGCAACGATCATTCTCCTCAGTGATAGTTACGCTGCTGGAAATGGCGAAGGAATCGGTATGTTACAAAACGCACTCTCTGAGGAATTCGGTGCGATTGCGCCACCATTCATCGCACTCAGCGTCTTCTTATTTGCTTTTAGTTCGATCGTTGGTAGCTACTACTACGGCGAAACGAACATCGAGTTCATCAAACAAAGTCCTGCAGCCGTCTTCGGTTTCCGGATTGCGACAATGGGCTTCGTCTTCATCGGATCTGTTCTTAGCCTCGGTATGGTATGGAGTTTTGCCGACCTCTTCATGGCAGGCATGACATTGATCAATATGACGGCGATTCTCCTCTTGAGCGGCATCGCCTTCAAAGTCATCAAAGACTACCAGGAACAACGGAAACAGGGACTCGATCCTGTCTTCTCAGCAAAAGCACTCGGGATCGAAAATACGGAGTGTTGGGATGTCGAAGAAGAAGCACGTCCTGCGGCTGGTGAAGTGCCTCCATCACAATAAATCACTTCTGAGTTCGAACTTTAGCACCGAGTAAGCCATACGTCTACTCGGTGTTTTTATTTGTGACGGTTTGTCAAATTAAGCGCAACACTTCTTCGGAAAAGACCTCGTATGCAGTTTTCCAATCCAAACACTTTCGTGGTCGATTGTTG
>NZ_JACSNE010000048.1:0-5277 GCF_018619035.1 Exiguobacterium sp. s168
CATTTTATCGGGTGACCACTCAATCATCATAAAAGAGGGCTTTTTTTAATTCAAGGCCTCAGAAATCTTCCTAACAGGAATGCTCCTTATTCTCTTACCTTTTAAAAACAATCAAAAATATCCACAATCTAATTAAATGTGAATATTTACCGTTCCGAATCTTATTTGTTAAAAAGCATCATCTTAATTGCTTCATATGGAATTCGAAATGTTCTTCCAAAAATGTAGAGATGAAGAAATAGCTATGATCATAACCTTTAACTTGCTTATAGTTTATTTCTACGTTATTTGCTTGGGCATTTTCTAAGAAAGTCGTTTCTTCCAATTGTTCTGGATAAAACTGATCTGCAGTTCCTTGTGTAATAAGAATAGGGGGGGTGTCAGTTGCTTTAATGAGTTCTGAAGCATCCCATTCTTTCCAAGAAGCTTTGTCTTCACCTAAATAAGTTGAGAAAGCTTTTATTCCCCAAGGGACTTGACTAGGACTTGAAATAGGAGAAAAAGCAGAAATCGCTTTGAATCTTGCAGCATTTTTTATCCCAATTACTAAAGCACCATGACCTCCCATTGAGTGGCCCATTATACTTTCTTTTCCTGAAAATCCAGGTACTAAAGTGGACGTAATACCTGTTAACTCCTCTGTGATGTAAGTATACATATGATAATTCTTTGCCCATGGATTTTGTGTGGCATTTAAATAAAAACCGGCACCTTGTCCGAGGTCGTATGCATCATCATCAGCAACGTTTTCTCCGCGTGGTGAAGTATCAGGAATAATGACTGCCACTTGATATTTTTCAGCCAATCTTTGAAATCCACTTTTTTGACTAAAATTATCATCTGTACAAGTTAATCCAGATAGCCACCAAATAAGAGGGATTTTTTTCTTTTCTTTATTTGATGGTAAGTAGATACTAAATGTCATATCACATTGTAAAACTTCTGAATAATGGGTGTACTTACGTTGTTCCCCATCAAAAGAGCGTTGTTGTTCAATTAGTTTAAGACTCATTTATTTCACTCTCCATTCTCCATTTGTTTATAATTGTACGGATTGATTTAACTAATGAAGTAAACCAAATGCTTTATTGATATCCATACCCATAATTACATAATAAAATGCAATCTACAATACTGACGTTTTTGTCACTATGCTATAATAGTAAAAGAAAGGAGCATTACTGTTAGAAAACTTTAAGACAACTTGTAAATAAGAAGCCCTATTGGTATGATGCGGAGATTGCTTCTATAGAAAACTTAACCTGAGCATCAAACAAGGCAAGGATTAGAATTCTTAATATGTGAGAATTTCCGGAAAACCAAAAGAACATTCTAATATCGTTTCGACGGTTTAAACCGTGATATATCAATACTTATAGAGAGAGTGAATATAATTGGAAATTAATTATAAAGATAAAACTTATTTTACTGGAAAAGATTTGGCTTTATCAGTTATAGGTGGACGTTGGAAAATAGTGATTATATGGTGTTTGATACAGGAGTCTCCATTAAGGTTAAGTGAAATGCAAAAAAAACTTCCCGAAGTCAATCAACGCATGTTAATTAGACAGTTAAGGGAATTAGAAGATGATAACATAATTACTAGAACTGTATATCCCGTTGTACCTCCTAAAGTTGAGTATCAACTAAGTGAAATTGGTTGTCTCCTAGAACCTGTTGTAACTTCAATCTGTGATTGGGGAGATATTTTTAGCGACTCTTTAGAAAGAGACGCTAATAAAACAGAGATTGAATAACATCTATGTATACTTAGCATGGGTGTAAGAAAGAAAAACAGGCATTAATTTTTCAGTTCGCGTACCTATCCATTACACTTTTGGTTATTATGACATATTTGTCAGTATGGTAATTTAAATTACGATATGTAATCATGGAAATGTAAACATCATAGTGTTTCACATTTTTTACGTATTAATGTGTCCATGATGACAAATGTGTCAGTATTGTCAACGGTATATTGATATGTAATTATGGGTATGGTAACGCTATAAAACAAAAGAAAGAAGGGTTTCATTTGAAAAGTAAAGCAGCCGTTGCATTTAAAGCGGGAGAACCGCTTCAGATTGTAGAAATCGATGTAGAGGATCCAAAAGCCGGAGAGGTTTTAGTAAAGATACTGTACACTTCAGTCTGTCATACAGATGCTTATACATTATCAGGGGATGATCCAGAAGGCGTATTCCCTGCCGTTTTAGGTCATGAAGGCGCTGGTGTTGTAGTAGCCGTAGGTGAAGGAGTTACTTCAGTAGAACCAGGAGATCATGTTATTCCACTATACACGGCTGAATGTGGGGAATGTAAATTCTGTCGATCTGGTAAAACAAACTTATGTAGTGCTGTACGAGAAACTCAAGGTAAAGGTTTAATGCCTGACGGAACAACTCGTTTCTCTTATAATGGAGAGCCTATTTATCATTACATGGGAACAAGTACATTCAGTGAATATACAGTCGTTCCTGAAATCTCTTTAGCAAAAATTGACAAAGAAGCGCCACTTGATAAAATTGGTCTATTTGGATGCGGTGTGACTACAGGTATTGGCGCTGTACACAACACAGCAAAAGTGGAAGAAGGAGCTGTGACAGCCGTATTTGGTTTAGGAGCCATTGGATTAGCCGCTATTCAAGGATTGGTTCAAGCAAAAGCAAGCCGAATTATTGCTGTAGACTTAAATGAAGATAAGTTTGAATTAGCTAAAAAAATGGGCGCAACTGATTTTCTAAATCCTGCTAAATTTGATAAACCAATTCAAGAAGTCATTGTTGAAATGACAGATGGAGGAGTAGATTATAGCTTTGAGTGTATTGGAAATGTTGAAGTAATGAGGTCTGCTCTTGAATGTTGTCATAAAGGTTGGGGTGAAAGTACTATTATCGGTGTAGCAGCTGGAGGGAAAGAGATTCATACGCGTCCATTCCAATTAGTAACGGGTCGAGTATGGCGTGGTTCTGCCTTTGGCGGCGTGAAAGGCAGAACGCAGCTTCCAGGAATGGTTGAAGATTATATGAATGGTGAAATCGATATCGATTCGTTTATCACACACCACTTAAACTTTACAGACATCAATGATGCATTTGATTTGCTTCATAAGGGTGAGTCAATCCGTACGATGTTAACGTATGAAAAATAATGAATATATTCAAGGAGGAAAACATATGACTACCACTAAATTACATCCAAGATTAGATAACGGGATTAATGATTATCCAGAAGTAAAAGACTTTGTAGGAGGAACACTAAAGTGTCTTTGTGAATCCAATAAAGTAGAAGTCAAGGTAGATTCACAAACAATGCACAACCATGCATGTGGTTGTTCTAAGTGTTGGAAACCAGAGGGTGCCAATTTTTCTTTAGTAGCTGTAGCTCCTCGTGACAAAGTTCATGTCATTAGAAACGGCGATAAGTTAGAGATTGTTGATGAAACAGCTACAATTCAAAGACATTTTTGTAAAGAATGTAAAGCACATTTATTTGGTCGTATAGAAAATAGAGATCATGCATTTTATGGTTTAGATTTTGTTCATACAGAATTATCAGAGGATAAAGGGTGGTCTGCACCACAATTTGCAGCATTTGTTTCGTCTGTAATCGAAACAGGTACACCGGCTTCAAAAATGGCTGATATCCGAAAAGATTTAAATGATATTGGATTACCTACCTATGATGTCCTATCACCTGAGTTAATGGATTTAATTTCTACTAAAACTGCTGAACTGAATGGCACATTGAATGAATAAAAGTTATATTTTAATGTAGTAATTAAGAAATAATAAACTAGTTACATGTGCTTTCTGTTTTTATAAACTAGCGGTTCTTCATTAATCGTAAAATTGTTAGTTTATAAAAACTATTGTCGTCAAGAGTCCTTTTAAACTCAAGTTTCGCTTCAATCTCACATATTTTAAAGAATTCTGCAGATTGAAAAGATATGCAAAGGCACTTACTCTATTTCAGAGTAAGTGCTTTTGTATATTCATTATTTAGGGTGTGGGTCTAAATCAACCTCTACCGATAGAAAATCTAACTGCAAAAGTAGCAATTGAAAAACTAAGAAATTCCGATGAAGAGATAATAGAGATCGTAACAGACGATGATTCCACTTGGTATATCATAAGAAGCGAGAATGACGGTATTTCGATAGCCGATGAAAATCTTAAACAAATGATTGGTTCAAACGGCTGGGAATTTGAAGCGAAAGAAGGCTCAGGTCTGTTCTTTGAGAAAGAGGATGAACAATTAACTGTTGCTACACAAATGTGGATTAAAAGATACGTTCTTGTTCAGGTACAAAATAAATATAAAGAACTTTAAAACATTAGGCTAACGTGCGCGAGATTGTAGAGTAAACTCTTGTGACATACGGAAGAATTTATCAAATCGTAGGAATATATTTTGATTGAGATCAATTTTTGTGTTTCACATCAATTTTTGATAGGATTGAACATTCAAGCACGTAAGCGTAATTTATTTGAGTATTTACACTTTATTGTATAATAATAACATTAGAAAAAGGAGATTGAGCGATGATGACTACTTATGAAGAAAATGTAGCTAGTTTTGATAAAATCGATTCCGAAAAAGCACAGGCATTGGTAAAAGGGGAATCCGAAGCCTTAATCTATATTGGAAAGGCTGTTTGTCCTTTTTGCCAAATATTCGTTGAAAAACTAAAAAAAGTTGCTGAGGAAACTGATACTACTATCTATTATGTAAATAGTGTGGAAAAATCTGATATGGAAGGTATTACGGCCTTCCGTAATGAATACGACATTCCAACGGTTCCTGGTTTCGTTTTTACTAATGGTGACACAATAAACGTGAAATGCGATTCATCCATGTCAGAAGAAGAAATCAAAGCTTATATGAATAAATAATTCAATTGCAAACAGTGGTCTTCTGCAATCGGGCGCTATTGTGGAACGTCAAGGGTAGAAAGTGATCAAACTTTATTTTAAAAAGTGTATACTAACCCACAAGAAAAGAATCCATTTTGATCAATCTTTTTTTCAAAACGGATTCTTTTTATTTGCCCGAAAAATGAGCTTTTGCGGGAACTTTTGATCAAACTTTATTTTAAAGCTACACGATTGTAGATTTTAAATAAAGTTATACCGTTTTAAAAAAAGTCATACTATTTTTAAAAAAGTTGCACCGTTTCGCCCCTTTGGTGAACTGAGCCCTACAGTTTGGACAGTTTAATAAAAGCACCCTTAACGTTTTAAGCTGCTATGAGATGGCTTCGGTATTGTACCGGAG
>NZ_JACSNE010000049.1:0-4792 GCF_018619035.1 Exiguobacterium sp. s168
TTGTCATTTCACGCAACGTTAGCGTTTTTCGACATTTTTCGGCAATATTCAGAGCACTCGAGCGTTGGATACCTCGCGATACAATTTGATCTCTTCCGGATGCTGGGCTTCCCATTCGAGATTTTGCAGCAGTGGGATTTGGATCGCCCCCTCCATCTCCGACATCAAGTTCGCCAATCGGACGTCACGCCGATTCGTGTTCGGATCCTCAAGAATTTCTTCGAAATCTTTTCGGAAGTTAGCTACGGTTTTCATCTGTTCGTCCTCCTTATTTTTGTTTTCGTACGTAGTCCTGCAGGACTCCTTCGACGAGTTCGTAGAGTTTCATATCGTTCTCGAGTGCGATATGCTTCAGACGCTTGTGGAGCGTCACGTCGAGGTCGAGCGAGACCTTTTTTCGGATGATTTGTTGCGGTTTCGTCTCGATCTCGAAATAGCCGTCGTCGAGTTGCGACTGTCCGGTCACGGGATCCACACGTAATGGATCCGTCGCTCGATTCCGTTTCTCCTTCACCCGTGTCGATTGGACGAAGTCCAGGACACGCTTCTGGGCGTTCGGATGGTCTCCAGCAATCTGCCAACGCTTCGTCTGTTGGTCGAACGTCGCTCCAGCCTGTTTCAAGGCTTCTCGTAGCTTCTCCTTACCTACTGGAGCATGCTGTTTCGCGATTTCAAGAAACTTCATACCCTTGTTCAGTTCCGTCACGTCAAGGATCGTCAGTTCCACTTCTCTCACGCGTCTTCCCCCTTTGCATTCTACACCTGTCTTATTATTTAACCTCTTACCCTCTTAAATTTCTACGTTATAGGGCTAGACACCTGCTTTTCTTTAAAAGTTCGCTGTTCCAGATCGTTCGGTAGTTGATATAAACAAACATCTCAAAATCCCTTTTTCTCTCTAGATGCCTGTTTAAGATTCTCGCTTTCCTGATCTACCGCACTTCGTTACGGCGTTTACGCCTCCACTTCGCTTGCTGGCGCACTGCGGGATGTTGAATGGACTCGCTTCGCTCCCTCCTTCAACATCCCTCGCACGACACATGAACCCGTCGTTGATCTTCATCTTTCTGGCACTTTCTATTCCTTTTTTTGATTAAAAAGACTTGTAGAACCTGAAGAGCGAAGGCATACTGCGGGAGGCAGGCGAGGAAAACGGCTGGATGGGCAGACTAACCCCTTGCAAAAGGAAAGAGTTAAATCTGCCCATCGGTGCACTGCGTCCAGTGTAGGACGAGGTATCCGTATGTCTAGGCGTTCCAAGATTGCAGGGGAGTCTCGCCCCTACGATATGACTCGCTGCGCTCTCGCACACACAAGGCGTTTCCACGCCCTACCTTGCTGCCTTTCGGCGACTCGTCATATAACCCACTGTATGGCGGCCAAAAGCCGTCATATGTCGTGTCACAGCAATCATACAGCCGCCTACTAGGAAATTCCCCACCGTTTGTCGTGGGACTGCCTACGGTCTCGTACCATATGACCCCGTCTGAACCTCTCAACGATCTTTACCGTATCCCTTCGGGACTTAGGCTATGTACAGGGCTCTCCGTCCTTCCCCTGCTAACGTCGCATCACCTACTGGAACTGCGGTGATGACCGATCCATTTTACTGCGTCGGCTGGATGAACCTACTCGTTTAAAGAGCGAGTGCTGACCTCTTTTATATGTAAGACCAAAACAAAAAGGACATCGTTCAGTAGCGAGTTTCGTGAAACTTGCTACTGAACGATGTCCTTTTCTCTACTTAAAACCTTGTAAAAGCTAGGTTTCCTTAGTATGATAAGTGCATCTAAGTTGAAGTCACGTCCAATGTGCCTTCAACGATCAATAGCAGTGTTCCCGCACTCGCTATTCAAAAGCGTCACTTCGTTGATCATCTACTCGTTTCCCGACAAGTAGATGGGAGAAGTGGCGTTTTTTGTTGTTCCGTCCGTATTTTGTTACTGATTATTGTACGCTTACATCAATTTTCTGACAACATTTTATTTTTATCACGCATCAAATCTCGATTCAAAAAAAGAGATTTCAAATCGTTTTTCAAATTGAAAATTCATTTTGAAAAATAAAAAAATACGATTGCTAGTGCTAGCAATCGTATTTTTTTGTGGCAACCGCCGTGCCAAAATGCCGTTTTTAGTGGCACGCGGTGTGACCTTTTGGCGATTTTGATGATATCAGGGAAACACTAGGCTCCGCCTAGGCTAGCACACTGAGTGATAGCAGTTTCCCCTTATGCTCTTTTTTGCTTCGAACTTCCTAAACTCATCCTGACAATGATCTTGTCTATAAAGAGTTGAACAAAAAAAACAGAAAGGTGTTTTTAAAAAAAACATCATAAAAAAAACAGAAGAGCTTTCGCTCTTCTTTAGGAGGGGATGCACAAAATTACTCAATCATAATACGTTTCGAAGTCTCTACGTTTTCTTTTTTAGGAAGAATTAATTTCAAAACGCCATCTTCCAACTTAGCCTGAGCGCCTTCTTCACTCACATCTTTCAACAAAATACTGCGAGACATTTGTGACATTCGACGTTCTCGATGAATATATTTACTTCCTTCTTCTTCAGAAACACTTTCATGCTTAACGGATAAGTTGAGACGACCATCATCGATCGTAACTTGAATATCTTCTTTTTTAACTCCAGGTACTTCTGCTTCAATGACATACTTGTCTTCTTCGTCTTTGATATCGACCTTAAATGTGTCGTGTCTTAGGCTTCTTTCGAATGGAAGCCCATTTGCTGAGAAAAAGTCATCCAACATGTTTGAAAAATCATTAAACCCAAGGTTCATTAAATCATTACGCTTTTTGTTGAAAGGAATCAAACTAGCCATGATAATCACTCCTTAGATCTATTTTTTAGCACTCCAATACATCGAGTGCTAACTACAATTTATAAATATCAAATCCAAAAAAAATTGTCAACAGGAGATGCTTATTTTTTAAATAAAAAAAGATGTATAACAAAACAGATCAGACTACACCCTATCTGTTTTGTTATACATCCCATACAAATTAATAATTCCTACTCAAAAAAATATGAAAACTGGTCTTTTTTTACTTTTTTCACACTTCGGCTTGTGAGCGTCGCCAAGTTTTCATTTCACGAAAACTTGACGTTTTTTTGCCCTTTTTAGAGTTTCACATCGTTTTCCAGGGCGATCTGCTTCAACTGCTTATGTAACGCCACATCCATCTCCTGAATGAATACCTCGGTCATATCGAATTTCAGGTATTCATTTGTCTCCTTTGACCCGATTTTTTCTTTTGATTCCACGATATACAACAGCCCATCCAAAAATCGGATGGGCTGTTTGAGTATGAGATAGCTTATGGTTTCAAGACGACCTTGATACACCCATCTGCCCGATCATTAAATGTTTGATAGGCAGAAGCAGCATCATCAAGTGCCACTCGATGCGTCACGATATCTGTTGGATCAAATTCTTTGTTGATAATTTTTTGGAACAGTTCCGGCATCAAATGGACAACGGGTGCTTGTCCCATTTTCAGCGTAATATTTCGGGTGAAGAAATCGCCAAGCGGGAATTGATTGTATTTTTCAGCATAGATACCCGTCAACTGTACGGTACCAAATTTCCGGACAGCGTCCTTCGCAATATTAATGGCACTCAACGTTCCACCTTGCAGACCAATCTTTTGTTCGATTTTTTCTACAGCGGACATCTTTCCGTCAAAACCGACGCAATCAATGACGACGTCTGCCCCACCCTGTGTCAACTCTTTAATGTATGCACCACTTTCGGCGTGGTCCGAGAAGTTCACCGTCTCAACTTTATTCGTCATTTTAGCATGATTTAATCGATACACTTGATCATCTACTGCAATGACCCGTTTCGCACCTTGCATCCATGCGAATTTTTGTGTCATCAGTCCAACTGGTCCTGATCCAAGTACAACGACCGTATCTCCTTTTTTCACACCTGCATGTAAGACACTCCAATACGCCGTAGGTAAAACGTCAGACAAGAACAGTAATGCCTCATCTTCTAGTTCACATGATTCAGGAATCACGAGTGGCATAAAATTCCCAAACGGAACTTTCAAATATTCCGCCTGACCACCAGGATGTCCACCAAACTCTTCTGTGAAACCGAAATACCCACCTGTATCGACATGGGGATTTCCGTTCGAGTTATCGCATTGACTTTCCATATCATGTTCACAAAAGAAACAGTGACCACAAGCAACGTTAAACGGTAACACAACCCGGTCTCCTCGCTTGACCTTCGTCACATCTGGTCCCACCTCTTCAACGATGCCCATCGGTTCATGACCAATGACATAGTCTTTGTGAGCCGGCATATTCCCCTGATAGATGTGTAAGTCTGAACCACAAATGGCAGTCGATGTGATTTTGACGATGATGTCATCGTTTTTTTCAATCGATGGATCCTTTACTTGTTTGACTTGAACATCCTTCGCTCCTTGGTACGTTACGGCGCGCATCTGAAATCCCCCTTAGTGAAATAGAATGACGTACCTTTTTCCTTACCCAAATACCATCATTTCCTCTACATGTTTATTGGAATTGGATACCATGTCTTTGAAAGGGGATGACCATTACGCAATCGATATGTAATTTTATAAATCCGGAAAGTAAAAAAAAGATTGTGAAAACGGTCGATTTCGACCGTTTTTCTCGTGCTTGGCTCTGGAGCAAGGACAACGTTGCGAGGAATTGTCATTTCACGCAACGTTAGCGTTTTTCGACATTTTTCGGCAATATTCAGAGCACTCGAGCGTTGGATACCTCGCGATACAATTTGA
>NZ_JACSNE010000050.1:0-1353 GCF_018619035.1 Exiguobacterium sp. s168
GCATCTGCTAGAACAAGGCCTCGACCGATTAGTATCACTCAGCTCCACATGTCGCCATGCTTCCACCCGTGACCTATCTACCTCATCGTCTCTGAGGGGTCTTTCTTGATTACTCAAAGGGAAATCTCATCTTGGAGGGGGCTTCATGCTTAGATGCTTTCAGCATTTATCCCGTCCGCACGTAGCTACCCAGCGATGCTCCTGGCGGAACAACTGGTACACCAGCGGTGCGTCCATCCCGGTCCTCTCGTACTAAGGACAGCTCTCCTCAAATTTCCTGCGCCCACGACGGATAGGGACCGAACTGTCTCACGACGTTCTGAACCCAGCTCGCGTACCGCTTTAATGGGCGAACAGCCCAACCCTTGGGACCTACTCCAGCCCCAGGATGCGATGAGCCGACATCGAGGTGCCAAACCTCCCCGTCGATGTGGACTCTTGGGGGAGATCAGCCTGTTATCCCCAGGGTAGCTTTTATCCGTTGAGCGATGGCCCTTCCATGCGGAACCACCGGATCACTAAGCCCGACTTTCGTCCCTGCTCGACTTGTAGGTCTCGCAGTCAAGCTCCCTTCTGCCTTTGCGCTCTACGAATGATTTCCAACCATTCTGAGGGAACCTTTGGGCGCCTCCGTTACTGTTTAGGAGGCGACCGCCCCAGTCAAACTACCCGCCTGACACGGTCCTCCAGCCGGATGACGGCTGCGAGTTAGAGACTCTATGCATGAAGGGCGGTATCCCAAGGGTGACTCCTCCGAAGCTGGCGCTCCGGGCTCGACGTCTCCCGCCTATCCTGTACATCATGCACAAAGCCTCAATATCAGGCTGTAGTAAAGCTCCATGGGGTCTTTCCGTCCTGTCGCGGGTAACCTGCATCTTCACAGGTACTATGATTTCACCGGGTCTCTCGTTGAGACAGTGCCCAAATCGTTACGCCTTTCGTGCGGGTCGGAACTTACCCGACAAGGAATTTCGCTACCTTAGGACCGTTATAGTTACGGCCGCCGTTTACTGGGGCTTCGGTTCAAAGCTTCGCTTGCGCTAACCCATCCCCTTAACCTTCCAGCACCGGGCAGGCGTCAGCCCCTATACGTCATCTTGCGATTTAGCAGAGACCTGTGTTTTTGCTAAACAGTCGTTTGGGCCTATTCACTGCGGCTCTACTCATGTAGAGCGTCCCTTCTCCCGAAGTTACGGGACCATTTTGCCGAGTTCCTTAACGAGAGTTATCCCGCGCGTCTTAGAATTCTCATCTCGCCTACCTGTGTCGGTTTACGGTACTGGCGCCTTCCCCCTCACTAGAGGCTTTTCTTGGCAGTGTGAAATCGTGACCTACGTCCCTACGGGACTCCGC
>NZ_JACSNE010000050.1:1453-2829 GCF_018619035.1 Exiguobacterium sp. s168
TGCCTGACGGATTTGCCAATCAGACGGTCTTGAAACTTGCACATGCACTTCCATCCGCATGCGTCACTATCCTCCTGCGTCCCCCCATTGTTCAAACGGTGGATCGGCGGTACAGGAATATCAACCTGTTATCCATCGCCTACGCCTTTCGGCCTCGGCTTAGGTCCAGACTAACCCTGAGCGGACGAGCCTTCCTCAGGAAACCTTGGGCTTTCGACGGAGGGGATTCTCACCCCTCTTTTCGCTACTCACACCGGCATTCTCACTTCCAAACGCTCCACTGCTCCTTCCGGTACAGCTTCACAGCGGTTTGGAACGCTCCCCTACCATTCCTTACGGAATCCGCAGCTTCGGTGGTATGTTTAGCCCCGTTACATTTTCGGCGCGGCGCCACTCGACTAGTGAGCTATTACGCACTCTTTGAATGGTGGCTGCTTCTAAGCCAACATCCTAGCTGTCTAGGCAGCGCCACATCCTTTTCCACTTAACATACACTTTGGGACCTTAGCTGGCGGTCTGGGCTGTTTCCCTCTTGACTACGGATCTTATCACTCGCAGTCTGACTCCCGAGTATAAGTTGCTGGCATTCGGAGTTTAACTGAATTCGGTAACCCTGTGGGGGCCCCTAGTCCAATCAGTGCTCTACCTCCAGAACTCTCAACCTCGAGGCTAGCCCTAAAGCTATTTCGGGGAGAACCAGCTATCTCCAGGTTCGATTGGCATTTCACCGCTACCCACACCTCATCCCCGCACTTTTCAACGTGCGTGGGTTCGGACCTCCAGTCAGTGTTACCTGACCTTCATCCTGGACATGGGTAGATCACCTGGTTTCGGGTCTACGACAACGCACTGAACGCCCTGTTCAGACTCGCTTTCGCTACGGCTCCGCCTCATCGGCTTAACCTCGCGCGTTATCGTAACTCGCCGGTTCATTCTACAAAAGGCACGCCATCACCCGTTAACGGGCTCTGACTACTTGTAGGCATACGGTTTCAGGATCTATTTCACTCCCCTTCCGGGGTGCTTTTCACCTTTCCCTCACGGTACTGGTTCACTATCGGTCACTAGGGAGTATTTAGCCTTGGGAGATGGTCCTCCCGGATTCCGACGGGGTTTCACGTGTCCCGCCGTACTCAGGATCCACTCTGGAGGGAAAACAGTTTCAGCTACAGGGCTGTCACCTTCTTCGGCCGACCTTTCCAGGTCCTTCACCTACTGTCTTCCTTTTTGACTCCGTATAGAGTGTCCTACAACCCCGAAGAGCATGCTCTTCGGTTTGGGCTGTTCCCGTTTCGCTCGCCGCTACTCAGGGAATCGCATTTGCTTTCTCTTCCTCCGGGTACTTAGATGTTTCAGTTCCCCGGGTCTGCCTCACG